>CAIOZP010000206.1 GCA_903862805.1 uncultured Fibrobacterota bacterium | reverse complement strand
TGATGACCGGACGATAATATGACTTGTCAATCCAAAGAAAAAAAAGCCCCGACAGAGTCATCAAATAAAACCGAAGAAGTGCCGGAAGGATTTGATCAGCTCGCCACCAACTTTTTGTCATACATTGCCAAACAGCGCGGCTTTTCAGAACACACCGCGGCCGCATACAGACACGAGCTGACCGAGTTCGCATCATTCGCAAAAGTAAACGGATGCGACACCGCGCTTTCGTCGCTAAACACAAGAATGCTTCGGGCCTTTGTCTATTCACGCCACGAAAAAGGATTGGCTCCAAGATCGATTGCCAGAGCGGTAGCGGCCCTCAAGTCGTTTTGCAGATGGTGTGCTAAAACCGAAGTGCTTCAATCGAATCCTGCCAAAGCGATTTCGGCACCGAAGTTGCCGAAGGCATTGCCCACATTTCTTACCGAGAACCAGACTCGCATGTTGTCAAGTATTGATCCGATAGATCTGCCTTCTACAAAAAGCCGTGCAATTGTCGAACTGTTTTACGGAAGTGGCATTCGTCTTGCTGAGCTCTGGGCGCTTGATTCAAATGCGATAGATCGTCATACAAAAACGATTCGTGTTTTCGGAAAAGGTCGCAAGGAGCGCATCGTTCCACTCACCGATGATGCGATAAAATTTATCGACCTTTATCATTCTATGCGCGGATCATCGGCGGACAAAGAGCCTATGTTCACAAATGATAAAGGTGCGCGCCTTTCACGAGCCATGATTACCAAAGCCGTATCTACAGAACTCTCCGGCGTTAGTATGGCAAAGAAAAGAAGTCCGCACGTTCTTCGTCACACATTCGCAACGCATCTGCTCGATAATGGTGCCGACATTCGCGCCGTCAAGGAACTGCTTGGGCATTCCTCGCTTGCAACTACGCAGGTTTATACGCATGTGTCCAAAGAACATCTCAAAAAAGTTTACGGACAGGCTCATCCGCGAGGGTGATTGCATTTCAAATTGTTCAGGCATGCTTATGGATGTGTCGATGTATTTTCTTCAGGCAGAAACGTATGAGTAGTTCTCGTTTTGTCAATTGTGGATTTTAAATGAAGTTCTTTACCTTTGTTCATCCAATGATCCTTTTAGGATTGATAGCGATATCGATTCCATTGCTGATTCATTTCCTTCGCAACAGCAAACCGATCCGAATCATTGTCTCGACACTACGGTTTCTTCCCGAAAATGCGATTCAGGAAAGTCGTATGCGTAGGATCGAAGAAATCCTTGAGCTGATCATTCGTGTTGCACTTGTCGTGCTTATAGTTCTGGCATTCGCGCATCCGTTCCGGAATGCCGATCCATTTTCTCCGATCGCATCAGGCGAGATGCCGATGTATTTCTGGATTGATCATTCGATGAGTATGACTGCCGGTAAGGCTGGCAGCACACCGATTGACAAAGCGGGAAAACTTGCTGAAGAAATTTCGGTTCGGTACAAAAAAGCGTCGGTGCTTTTCTGGGATGAAAAGATGCGAAAATTTTCACCGACAGTGCCAAGTGATCAATGTCATTGGGGCGATAACGGATTGACAGATGCGATAGGCATGTTTCGCAATGTGACTGCCGGAAAGAAAGCGGCATTCGTTATCTGCTCCGATTTTTCTTCGCATGACAGCGCGCGAATTGCGGCGACAACTTCGATGCTTCCCCCCAAATCAGTGACAGCATTTGTCGATTGTTCAATCGGCAGAATTGCTAATCTGTCTATCATAGATGTAAATGTTCTTAATGTTCCATCGCCTCATGAACTTGTAACACTGTTTGCTCACGGAGGATCGTTTCACAATGTTTCCATCACGACTCGAATCGGG
>CAIOZP010000205.1 GCA_903862805.1 uncultured Fibrobacterota bacterium | reverse complement strand
GCAGATAAATCATCCCGCCAAGAGTGAGAACCCATCCGGCAATAGAAATCTGGATCATCGGATCGGTGAATAGCACCTTTGTTGGCGAACCGCTCTGTGAGCGAACAAGTGCAATCTGAATGTAACGATAAAGCCCTGCGATCACAAAGATTGAAGTTATGTAAAGATGTTTTGTATTCGCGCCTGTAAACGAAAGCGACTGCGAAGACTGCGTGTACATGATGTAGCAAATAATCAGGATCGTGCTGGTGATACTTAGGAGCGTGTCGATCATTTGACGATTGTAACCATCGATGCTTTGCCGCATTTTTTTGCCGCTGTCTTCAAAGATCAAAACGTCATCACGCCTCTTTGCAAAACCCAGAAACAAAGAGAGAAGGAAGGTCATCAGGATCAACCATGACGATGGTTCGATATGTGCGATTGCCGCACCGAATGCAACTCGCAATACAAAGCCTACTGCAATGATCATCACATCGATTATCGCAACATTTTTCAAATGAAGGCAGTATGCAGTGTTCAATGCGAAATATGAGGCGATCAATATTGATGCGGCATGTGGCATGAAGGCCCATGTGATAGCAAATGCGCTAATCAGTGAGCCAAGTCCTGTTATCACTGCAAGTGGAATTGCGATTTTACCGGATGCAATCGGCCGGTCTTTCTTTATTGGATGAAGCTTATCGGAAGGTATATCTATGATGTCGTTGAGAATATAGACAGCACTTGATACCGCAGAATAAAGTCCGAAACCGGCAAGAAGGGAAAGCAGAATCTCTGGTTTGAAAATGGCTCCACCAAAGAACGCCGGCAAAAAAACGAAAATGTTTTTGGCGTACTGCTTCGGTCGCAACATCAGGAAAAATGATTTCAGGGAACCCACAACACTGCTTGACATAAAGGGAATCCTGTCGGAATCAATTTGACATTTTTTGAAAACGGCCTGATCATGCAAGGACACATCAAACCTGTATTAAGCCTGTCAAATATAATCTCTGCGCTACATATACTTTTTACGCTCAGCAACGATTCCGACAGCAATAAATGCCGCAACAACAGCAACCGAAAGCCAGCGATTGGAAAGCGATCGCAAAAAATCCGTCGCAAATTGGTTCATCATATTTGTCATGATCGTGTAACCGACGGCGCAAACAGCAACCAGTATTACAAGCCTAAAAATAAAGGAGAGATTCTTGATCAGCCTTGCGACAAGTCCAGAAATATCGTTGCCGAAAACAACAAGCAATGTCGCAATGAAGCCTATTACAATCTGCGAAATATGCGGGCGCATCTGTGCAGAAAGCATTGTCGTTATCTGATAAAAGAAATTCACACGGAAGCCTTTTTCTTCGAGATAAATCCTGTCAGCAACGCAAGAATACCAATCACAAATGCCGCTATGCTGATAGCCAAGCCTTTATCAAACGCATCGGAGTCGAACACAAACTTGACAGAATGCGAACCGGCCGGAAGTGGAATCGCGCGAAAACTGTAATCCGCACACAACACAGGAATTCTCTTTCCGTCAACGACGGCCTTCCAAGCCGGATACCAGAGCTCAGAAAGCCAAAGCAATCCGTTGCCTGCCGTTGATACATCCAACGAAATTTCACTCGGACTGTATTTGGTGATCTTCACACTGTTTGCCGTTGTGCTGTCACCGGAAAGTTTTAAGTTGCAAGCAGTATCGAGTGCAAGCAGTGATTTGTATGCAAAGCCTGCCTGCATAAATTTTTGAACTGCAGTGTCGTTCTTTAGAACAGTGTCGCGGTAGAACATTTTCGCACGCGGCAATTTGTCGGCATTGATAAGAATAGGCTGCGGCGAAGCCTGAGAATAATCAGGATTAATATAGTACTTTACGTTGAAGAGATCGAGGATCACTTGGAAATTCGCCCTGCCCGAAAGCGGTGGAAGCCTACGGTACAAATTGAGCACGTTATAACCTTCAAGCAATTGAATGTCGTCAACCATTCCCTGATTTCGGTCGAGCAACATCATACCAGTTTGCTTGACAATGCGCGAAGTATCGTCGAGCTGGAACTGGCGGATGCTTGCTCGTGAAATATCCTGAGCCTGATCCTGCCTTAGTCCTGCTGCAAGTTCTGGTTCACGGCCAAAGTTTGCGACCGCCCCACCCTCGGTGTTCTGATGAGTGCCGTATCCGAAAAGTAAAAGGTCGACAAAGATCGCAAACATAATAATTAGGCGAGTCGTCTTTGCCTTGATTTTTCCATGTAAAAACAGCACCAATGGAATTGCGAAAAGCGCCAGATTAACAAGAAGAACTACCGCTTGAGTTGAGGCATGTGAAGCATTTTTCTGATCGAGAAGCTGAGGCCAGAATCCG
>CAIOZP010000204.1 GCA_903862805.1 uncultured Fibrobacterota bacterium | reverse complement strand
GCATCGGCACCGACTTTGCCAAGCAGTCCTACATAAAAACCGTGGTCTGTGGAATCGTGTTCGACAGGTGTGTACAGATGATTTCTGTAGGCCATCATATCAAGACCGATTTGCCCTTTGATAACCGGGTGCAGTTTGAATTTCGGAATAGGATCGATAAGAAGCATCGCAGACAAGGGGAACATATAGCGTCCTCTTTCGCTCGTCACCACGGTAATGTTCTGTCCGCTTTCAAGCGAGTCTTTGCTCTGAACTGACCTGCTCCATCCGAAATCGAAAGCTAAACCGATGCCGATGACTTTGTCGAAAACATGTGCCGCTTCGAGTGATGCTGTCCATTCGACATCGGGCGAACCTTTGCGAAGTTCCTTCGGCCAAACCGGGCCGAAGCCGAGGTTTATCAGATTCTGCGCCTGAATCGCGGTCGGAATGATAACGAGCAAAGCAACACCAATGAGTCTTTTCATGCAAACCTCTTTATTTGATTTCACCTAAAATTACGTTGTCTATAAGTCGCGTTCCGCTTTCCGGGGTGCGGACAGCTATTGAGATGAGCGAGCCATCACCTGCGTTTACCTGTTCCCGCATTGTCAATGAATCGGCAAGCGAGACATATTCTATGGCAAGCTTTTCAAACGAAGAAAGCTCGTGTCTAACGCGGCGGCAAAGAATCGATGCATCGAATTCTCCGTTTGCAAAGAGCCGCGAAGCGGCACGGAGTCCACGAAATATTGCCGGCGCCGACTTGCGCTCCGAAGTGCTCAGGTAAATGTTGCGGGAACTCATTGCAAGGCCGTCTTCTTCACGAACTATTGGGGCCGCAATAATCTCGACCGGAACGTTGAGGTCGCGCACCATTCGGCGGATCACGGCAAGCTGTTGCGCATCTTTCTGGCCGAAGACGGCAAAGTTTGGCGTGACTATGTTGAAGAACTTGAGCACCACCGTTGCCACACCAATGAAATGACCCGGCCGCCGTTCGCCTTCGAGCGGAGCAGAGACATCATCGACCTTGATCCAGGTAGAGTAATCTTCGACGTACATTTCATTTGGCAGCGGCATGAATACTATATCGACACCCTCGGCTTCGCAGAGGGCGCAGTCTTTTCCGATCTGGCGCGGATATTTTGCGAGGTCTTCGTTGGGACCGAACTGCGAGGGATTTACGAATATGCTGGTGACCAGAATATCACAACGACCGCGGGCAATCTTGAGCAACGACCGGTGACCATCGTGCAATGCGCCCATGGTCGGAACGAGTCCGATGGACTTGCCCTCGGAACGGATCGCCGCACAGGTGCGGATCATTTCGTCTATATCACTGATCCGCTTCATCACGTCCGGCTTTGTGGCGGTTTATTATCTGACGATCCTGTTCGGCTGGCGGACAATAATAGGAGCTTCCCCATTTGGTAAGGCTGAGCTGATCGAGGATCTCATCGAAGTCGGAATCGTTTGCAACGAAATCGAGATTATCGGTATTGATTATCAGCAGCGGCGACTCTGTGTAATGGAAAAAGAAATGGTTGTAAGCCTCGTTGAGCGTTTCGATATACTGACGATCCATGTCGGATTCGTAAGTGCGTCCGCGCTTTTCGATGCGGCGCAGAAGTGTGTTCGTTGAGGCTTGCAGATAAATCACGAAGTCGGGTTTTGGAACTTTGCGGCTGAGAGTTTTTGCAACTTCGCTGTATAGCGGGAATTCGTTTTCATCGAGATTGACACCCGCGAAAATCGCATCCTTGGCGAACATGTAGTCGGACACGGTGAAGCCTGCGAAGAGATCCTGCTGTTCAACGCCGCCGGTCAGTTGACGATAACGTGAAAGCAAAAACCAGAGCTGCGTCTGGAACGCCATGTTCACGCGGTCGCTATAAAAGGCCGAAAGGAACGGATTATTCTCGGCATCTTCATAAACTGCAAGTCCGCCAAAACGTTCGGCGATCATGGCTGTGAGCGTGCTTTTGCCCGCGCCGATCACGCCCTCTATGCAGAGATACGAAATATTGGGAGGTATAGTTCTGTTGATCATTCGCTTTTCACTTCAGGAAAACATTTGGAAGCATTACGATTGGAACACCGGCTGGGCGCTTGTAATTCTTCTGCTGGAACCGGCTGAATACCGTGTAGTCGAGCACGCTGTCGGGCGGATAGATCATGATCTCATCAACACTATTGCCGGAATGTGTAAACGCGATTCCCTTTTTGTCAACGGTGCTGATTGAAACGGTGTCGTTGGACGCGGGGCTCGATCCGATTAACGGAACTATCGATTGAACGATCGCGATGTCGGAAGAGTTGTAGTCGTTGAAAAGATCTGACAGACTTGATGTAACAGAGATTCCGCTCTTTGTGTGGAACGGAGGCTCGAATCCGCCGTAGCCTGCGCGGCTGATCTTCACTGCGTATATCTTGCCGCTTTTCAGTTGCGCCTGCACAAGTGTCATCACGTTGTCGGTGTAACCCACGACCGTATCGGCACCGCCTTTGTATGTCGGATCGACGGTTGTCAGTTTCTGTCCGATCACAAAATTTCCGGCCGAAACGCCTTCGGTAACAAGGAAGTCGTCTTCGTTGCCGACGATCTGAGACATGGTGACTTTTTTCGTTGTGTCGATTCCGGCGATAAGATCGCCACGTATGCCTGAGCAATTCGATCCGCTGCCGGTGCCGGAGTTGTGAATTCCAATGACATGACCGGCCGCATTGAACAGCGGGCTTCCGCTTGTGCCTGGAGTCAGGTCGATGCTGTATTCAAGAAAGTAGGCAAGAGTATCGGGAGAGTATGGGAATTTGAACTGATGCGCCGAGCCGAACAATCCGGTCTTCATCGTTGCTTTCGGGAAGACGTAATTGACGCCGGCCAGTTCGCCGGGGAAGCCGATCGACCCGATTTCCTGACCGAATGTCAGCGAAGTCACTTCGGCGGTGGAACCCATCGTCAGACCAACGGTTTTGGCTTCGGACGTGTCGAGATAAAGCCGCGCAATATCGGCAGAGAAGACGGTTGTATCGTAGTCGGGATGGATTGAGTAAGCCGTTATGACTCGCGCCAAACCTATGTCTTCGCCGTTTTTCACAATCACCGGAAGGCTTGTGTAGGTGCTGTCGAATCCATTGTAAACCCATTCGGCTGCGATCTTGTCGAGGGCCAAAGCCACATGCGCATTAGTAAAGTAGCCGCTGTTCTTCAGCTTGAAAGCAGTTCCGATCTCGAACATTGCCATTGGGTATCCGCTTGCATCAACCACGAGAACTCCGACCATATAAACGGAGCTGCCGTTTGCATCGGCGACGGACTGCCATGACGAATCCGCTGAAACCGAAGTCGAAGGCGATGTCACATTGTTGTTGGTGCACGAGAGTGCTGCAAGAGCAACGAGTGTTGCCACGATCAGTTTCTTCATCACTTACTCCGTTGAAAACAAACCATCATTCATCAACGAATACAAATTAGAATATGCCGCAGGATTTTGCAGACATCATATCTCACTTGCTGAAGGTCATATCTCAGACTGTATTTTCGGGGACTTATTTCGGCTCGGGCATCTTCAGGAGGAACCATGGTCTTCAGATATTTTCGGATTATTCCGGCGCTCACACTGTTTATTGCGTCAGTCACACCGGCGTCCTCGAACCACGCACTGAACGACGCATGGAAACTGCTTCTTGACAACAAAGCTGTGACCGCCGATTCGATGTTCAAAGCGCTATCACTGTCGAAGGATCCAAGGGTCGCCGCAGAGGCGTTTCGGGGACAGATATTCAGTGCCGAGGCAAGCCAGAATTCGCAGGAGCAGCTCAGTGCCGCATTATCGGCATGGGAGCTTGATCCCTCGCCGGTTTCGCGGGCTGCGATTACCGACAGGGCTTATCTCTTCATAACCACCCATGATTCAGACAACGACGAGACCGACAGGATCAATGAGCTTGCCAATGCCCAGACAATTTTCGACGGGCATTTTTCGGACATCATTCTTCGCCGCGCTTTAGACGATGGCGACATGAACCTCGCCGACCGGATCAGTCAAAATCTTTCATCCATAAATTCGTGGATGTTCATCGGGCCGTTCGACAATACGTCCGGCTGCGGCTTCACACGCTCATATCCGCCCGAAGACTCGATCGCCTACTCAAATGCTTATTCCGGCAAAGACGGCAGCGGCGTATTCTGGCACTACCTGCCACATGCCTCGCCATCCGGATGGATCTCGCTCCAGAATCACTGCGTCAATTCAGATGCACTTTTCTATTTCCATACATGCGTCAGTTCGAGATCGGAAAAAGATGCGATACTTTCGTTCGGCGCATCCGGTTTCTTCACGGTCTGGCTGAACGGAAAAGAGGTTCTGTGCGACTCGGTATTCCGCAATACCGGCATTGATTCCTACATGCAGAAGGTTCATCTTTCAAAGGGGCGCAATTCCCTTCTTGTCAAGATCGGTCACGAAAAACTCACCGGCTTCGGCGAGCAAAAGGCTAATTTCAATATGCGCATACTCGACGGTGATTTCAGACCACTCAACGGTATCAACGTTTCGCCGACAGATGGATTCGGCCGGTCGGTGCGACAGGCGGTTCCGATTTCCTCGACAGAATGGGCCACAGATACTTTGGTAAGACCTCTTGAAGCCGCTCTCAATACCAACCCCGACAACATCGATGCAGCGCTTCAGCTGATCGAAACATATTCGATGAGAGAACGCCGCGACGAAGCACTTCAGCTTATCCGCAAATGTCTTGCGCGTTATCCCAAGAGCGCATTGCTCCAGATGGAAATGTGCAAAGTGCTTATCAGGAGTCATCGCGAAACCGAATCGGAGACCGCTCTCGAAGCAGCGCTTGCCGACTGTCCGAGCTGGGCACCGGCATGGGAGATGAAACTCCAGAGCATTCTTCAGGAGGATGCACAGAGTCCCGATGCGCTGGCCGCGTTCCTCGCAAAGACTCCGCGCTGTCTGGTGTCGTCGCCCTCGGCGAGAATTGCGGCGATGCTTCTTGCGGCGCTTCAGAACCGGCAATCGGATCTCGCCGCATACATCGACACGCTCGGCGAGATTGCGCCGGATAATGCCGATGTCAGGGCAACGCTGACCAAACTTTACGAGTCGCGTGGTGAACTGGACAAAGCGGCGGATCTTTCATCAAAGGCGCTTGAACACAACCGCACGAACGAGGCACTTTGGCAGAATCTCGCTAACGCAAAATATCAGGAAGGCAAGGCTGATGATGCGCTAAGCACGCTCGACGATGCGCACAAATTCATCCCCGACGATCCGGATCTTTGGGAGATGTCGGCGAGAATGTTTTTCAATATGAAGGATTATGAAAAGGCGCTCGCTGCAATTGATTCGTGTCTGTGCAGAGTTCCCAGCAGTGCCAACATCGAAGAGCTGAAAGGCAACGTACTTGCATCCGCAGGCAGGAAGAACGATGCCGTTGCCGCATTCAAGCAGGTGATCTTCAGGACACCATTTGATTTTGATTCCTGGGAATCGATCCGGCGTATCAACAAAGAAACTCCGCTCGATTCGACCGTGCTTCTTCCCGATCTCGACAGCCTTGTGAAAGCCGACAGCATCTGGATTAAATCCACCGGATCAAAGCCCGCCGTTCTTGCCTATTACGACGACATATTCCGCAATCCGAGCCGTTCATCTTATGCCAGAACTTTTCTGGTGATCAACCTGCCGAATCAGGCGGAGATCGACAAGTGGAAAGAATATCACGTCGGATACAACAGCAATTATCAGACGATGTCGGTCGTGCGGGCATTCAGCCGCAAGAAGTCAAACGGAGCGCTCGTTCCGGCTGATCACAACGAAGACGGCACGGTGGTTTTCAAATCACTGGAACCCGGCGATTGTATAGTCCTCGAATACAAAACCTGGGATTATTATCACGGCGGAATGTCGAAACAGTTATGGGGAAGTCACAGCTTCCATCTGACCGCTCCGACCCACGACTCACGCCTGCGGTTCATTTCTCCGGTCGGCGACACGGTTCCTTATATCGTCACCGGTGATTCAATAAAAGTGAACGGAAAGACTCGTGATGGCTATCGCATTGTATCAATCGAAAAGACCGCTTCGGATTTCAGTCGTGACGAGAGCTTTGTTCCGGCCGAATATCCCACCGAACCGAAGGTGATTTATTCAACAAACCGCGACTGGCATTCAATATCGAAGTGGTACGAAGAACTCTCATCTGTCAAAGCGAAGCCGACTCCAGATATCAAACGCCTTGTCGATTCGCTTTGTGCCGGAGCAAATACCAACGACGAAAAGGCGCAACGAATCCATCGCTGGCTTACGCATACCATCAACTACAGTTTCGTTCCCTTCCGTCAATCAGACTGGGTACCGCAGGCGGCCGATGAAGTCGCCGCATCACGTATCGGCGACTGCAAAGACATGGCAACACTTGGTGCCTGCATGTTCCGGCTCGCGGGCATGATTGCGCAAACCGTGCTCGTCAATACCGAGCTTCATTATTTCCCCGGCTGCGAATCAATTGGTCCCGACTTCGATCACTGCATCATGGCCTACAAAAAAGACGACGGGCGCAGAATCTTCGTTGACTTCACGGATCAGGATGCGCCACTGGGAACACTGCCGATACCCGATCAGGGAGCGGTTGCGCTCCTTGTTGGCGATGGCGGAGATTCACTGATCTGCCTACCGTTCGACTCAAGCGACAGGCGCACAACCGAACGTCGAACAAGCATCGACATCAAAGCCGACGAATCAATGTCGGTGGCCATATACGGTCTCCGCACCGGCGTAAGTGCTGCTGGAATCCGTTCCGATTACCGGTTCCATTCCATCGACGAACAGCGCGACATGATGACGCGAACTCTCTCCGACGATTACTCTTCGGTTATTCTCGACTCGCTGATATTTCCCGACCTCGATACCGTCAACGATTCACTCAGGTACCGCTATAATTTTCGTGTAAAAAACGGCATAGCAAATTCCGGAGGTCTTGCCGTTGCAACCGTGCGATGGCCCGACGGACTCGAAGCAAACATGTTCCCCACCGAAGAGAAACGTTCGCTTCCGATCGACCTTATTTACAGCCCGTATTCGATCAGCCGGAACATCGACACGACGCGCATTACATTCCCCAAAAACTGGAAGCCCGCCCGCCTGCCGAAAGACGTGGAATACTCGTCTCCACACGGCAGATACAGCCTCACCTGGAAGCAGGACAAAGGCGGAATAACCGTGATCCGCAACGTCCGGCTTTCCTACACGGCCGTCATGTCACCGGATGAGTTCGGAAAGGAGCGCGGCTTCATCGATCAGTGCGTACATTCCGATGATACCAAGATCGTATTCTTTACTGAATGATAATTTGGATGAGAATAGGGTCGGGGGTGATGGGAATAGGGTCGGGGATGATGGGAATAGGGGACGAGGTTGTCCTTG
>CAIOZP010000203.1 GCA_903862805.1 uncultured Fibrobacterota bacterium | reverse complement strand
TCATACTTCTAATTCACACCGGAGCAATAAAGAAGTAGCCTGTTAAGATATTTCGGTGCCTTTTTGTGGGAAAGTCGATATAAAAAAGGCGGATGATTAGTCCGCCAGAAATATCGCCAAGGATTCAAAGCCTCAGATCCAGACTCCGCCGTGTTCCATTTGCATTCGCTCCTTGAGCTTTTCGACGACGATTGCATGAACTCTTGGATAACCGATCTCGGCGCGGGTTTGGGTCGGGCTGTGGAAGTCTGAACCGCCGGTTCCGACGAGTCCGTTCTTGCGTGCAATTTCCATGTAGTGCCGCTGAAGCGCGTAGGTGTGTTCGGAATGATAGACCTCGATACCGGCAAGTCCATCGGCAACGAATTGCGGAATGCGTTCGTCAACCCGTGTCACGCCTGGGTGCGCAAGTATCGGAAGTCCACCAGCATCGCGGACCAGTGCGAAGACCTCTGCGGGCGTCATCTTGAGTTTCTCGACGTACGCCGGAGAATCGTAACCGATGAAGTGCTCGAAAGCCTCCTTGAAGGAGTAAACGAGCTCTTCCTGAAGCATCGCCGTGGCTATGTGCGGACGGCCAATTGCACCGTTTCCTGCGATCTTCAGAACAGTCTCGAATCGAAGGTCGATTCCCTGACGGTTCAGATTGTTTACGATTTTTTCAGCACGGATGAGTCTTGTTTCCTTCATCTCGTGCAGCTTTTCTTTCAGCCGGGCGTTCTCCGGATCGACATAGTATCCAAGCACATGAATATCGTGCCCGTCAATTTCCGCCGAGAGTTCCGTTGCCGGAATCACCTCAATGCCTACCGCCCGCCCCAGAGAGATCGCCTCGGCGCATCCGTCTGTGTTGTCGTGGTCGGTTATGGCAAGGGTGCTAATTCCCTGTGCAACAGCCTGCTCAATGATCTGCTCAACGGTGCATGCACCGTCGGAAAATCTCGTATGGATATGAAGATCTACATATTTGGCCCCGGCTGCACCACCTTCGCTTTCGTGCATGGTTTGCCTGTCGTTATTAAATACCAGATATTGAACGGAATATACGCTGACGAATGTAGGCGGGGCAAGATGAAACGTCATAATCGGCGCCGCTTTTTTCCGAAGACAGTACGGGGTTTTCAGAGGGCATTGATCAATTTCAAATTGTCACCGAATCGCCTCGGTACCATCAAATCCATGCTAATCGAAAATAGCGGCCGATCCCTCAAACAGCGACAGACAGTTTATCCAAATCGACGAAGCGGGAAGGCGAAATGATCCTGCCAAAATATGGTTTGATAAGCAACTTCGTTCCGAAAATCTTTGTGAAACCGGGGACTACTTCTTCTCCACCACCACCGCAAACTCCACACCGTCAATCTCAACCTTCACAACCGTACCGGAGCTGCTTGCCGCAAACTCCAGCGACTCGGCCTGAACCTCTGAACAAATAAATCCGCTGTGCCTGACAAGTGCGACTCGGATATTTTCCGGCGCATCGGCGTAAACAGCGATCTTGTCGGTGACGTCAAAATTGCTTTCCTTGCGGATGGTCTGGATTCGATTGATGAATTCGCGCGCGACACCTTCTGCGGCAAGCTCTTCGCTTATCACGGTGTCGAGTGCGATCGTTATGTCGCCTTCGGTCTCGACCTCGATTCCCTCGTGCTTTGTGCGGCGAACTTCGATTCCCGCAAAGTCAACCTGCTGCCCAAGAACCTCGCGGGTCTCACCTTTTTCAAGCGCGCGGATGTCGTCTTTGGTAAAGGCTTCGATAACCTTCGCCGCGTCTTTCATTGCACCGCCAAAAAGTTTTCCGAGTACACGGAAATTCGCTTTGGCTGAAATCGAGACGAGCTTTTCTTCGTCGCCATCGAACACAACATTCTTCACGTTCAGCTCTTCGGCAATGAGATCGGCCATGTCGGCAACGAGGCCACGACGATGATCGTCGCGAATCACGACCGTGACCGATGCAAGCGGCTGACGATTTTTGATCGTGAACCGTGCGCGAAGCGTGCGCCCCATTCCGACCACTGACCGGATCGTTGCCATGCGCATCTCCAGATCGGCATCGACACGCGAGGCATCGGCTTCTGGGAAACGGCAGAGGTGAACGCTCTGCGGCGCGTCCTTGTTGACAGATGCGACAAGGTTGCGATAAATCGCCTCGGTAAGGAAGGGCAGAAACGGCGCCATCACTTTGCTGAACTCCACCAGAACATAGTGTAGCGTGGCGTAGGCATTGTTCTTGTCGCCATCGTTTTCGCTCTTCCAGAAACGACGGCGGCTGCGGCGGATATACCAGTTGGTGAGATTGTCGATGTAATCAACAAGAACCGGCACGACCTTGTAAAGATTGTATTGCGCCATCTCGTCGTTCACCTGTTCAATCACATGGTTGAGCAGACTGATTATCCATTTGTCAAGCTCGCTGTCGCTTGACAATCGCGAATCAGCAGATGGTTCCCATCCATCAACGTTGGCGTATGTCACAAAGAAACTGTAGGCGTTCCAGAATGGAATTAATACAGAGCGGGCCATTTCAAGCACACCTGCCTCGGAGAACCTAAGATCATCGGCACGAACAGCCGGTGAATTTATCAGGAACAAACGAAGCGCATCGGCACCAAGTCGCTCCAAAATTTCCTGCGGCGGCGCATAGTTCTTCAGGCGCTTACTTAGCTTCTTGCCGTCTTCGGCTAAAACAATTCCGTTCACTACGACATTGCGGAAGGCTTCTTTATTGAACAAGGCCGAGGCCAAAACCGTCAGCGTATAGAACCATCCACGAGTCTGATCAATTCCCTCTGCAATGAAGTCGGCGGGGAAATGCTTCTCGACAAATTCCTTGTTCTCGAATGGATAGTGGTTTTGAGCGTAAGGCATCGAGCCGGACTCGAACCAGCAGTCGAAAACCTCCGGCGTTCGTTTCATGTCGCCGGTTTTGCATTTAGGGCACTTGATGACGAGTTGATTGACAATATGCGGATGAATATCGTTGTCACATATATCTGCATGAGAGACGCGATCGGCCCAGACTTTGTCGATATTGAAATCGGCGAATTTACTTTCAGCGTCGCTGGTAAGAGATTCCTTCACTGCGGCAATTGCAGACCTGTGAATATCATTGCCGACGTTTTTGTCGGAGGGATTCAGCAAGGTATGAAGCTCATCAACCGAACCGACGCACTCGATATGTTTGCACTCCGGATCTTGACATTTCCAGACCGGCAGCGGTGTTCCCCAGTAGCGATTACGAGAAATGTTCCAGTCGGGCGCGCTTGCGAGTCCCTTGCCGAATCGTCCCTGCTGCAAGTGGTCGGGAACCCAATGAATGCGGTTGTTGTTTGCAAGCATGTTGTCGCGCAGCGGCTCGATTTTCATGAACCAGGTGTCGATGGCCTTGTAGATCAGCGGAGTGTCGCAACGGTAGCAATGCGGATAGCGATGCTCGATCGTTGCCTTGTGGATCAGGCGGCCACGAGCCCTGATATTCGCGGTGATTTCGTCGTTGGCATCGAAGACCAGCTTGCCCTTCCACTCGGGAACTTCCTCGGTGAATTTTCCCTCCGCGTCAACCGGACAGACAATTGGCAGGGAAAGATTCTTGCCAACCTGAAAGTCGTCTTCGCCGAAAGCCGGAGCGATATGAACAATACCGGCACCATCGGCAGTCGAAACGAAATCGGCACTCGTCACGCAGAAAAACTTGTCGCTCTTGTCAACGAAGTAATCGAACATCGGCACATACTGAACTCCGACCAGATCGGCTCCGCTCATCTCGGAAACGATCTCGTATAGATCGGGAGTCTTGTAGTAAGCCGCGAGTCGATCTTTTGCAAGGATGAAATTCTTATCGCCGTCGTTGATTTTCACATAACGAATTTTCGGCCCGACCGCAAGCACCACATTTGACGGAAGCGTCCACGGCGTTGTCGTCCAGACGAGGAAACTCGTCGAAGGCTCATTGACGAGAGGGAATGAAACCGTGATCGACGGCCCTTTTATGTCGCGATAGCCTTCGTTCAATTCAAAGTTAGAAAGCGGCGTTGCGCAACGCGGACAATACGGCTGCACGCGGAAGCCTTCGTAAATGAGACCCTTCTCCCAGACCTGCTTGAACACCCACCAGATCGACTCCATGAACGAGGCGTCCATCGTGCGGTACTGATCCTCGAAATCGACCCAGCGGCCCATGCGCTCGACAACGGTTTGCCATTGGCTCGTGTAGCGAAGAACAATGGAGCGGCATGCTTCGTTGAAGAGATGCGTTCCGATCTTTTCGATATCGCGTTTGCCGGAAAGCGCGAATTCCTTTTCCAACTCATTCTCGACCGGAAGCCCGTGACAATCCCAGCCGAAACGACGCGGCACATGACGGCCCTTCATCGTCCAATAGCGCGGAACGATGTCCTTGATGGTTCCGGCTAAAAGATGTCCGTAGTGCGGCAGGCCTGTGGCAAAGGGCGGGCCGTCGTAGAAAACATAGGCATCGCTGCCCTTGGTCTGATCAAGGCTCTTGCGGAAGATGTCGTTCTCTTTCCAGAAGGCGAGCACTTCGTTTTCGATTGCAGGAAAGCGAACCTGCGGATTGACAGGTGCGAATTTTTCTTTACTCATTTATCGGCAAACTTCTCCATGAATTTTTCTTTGATTTTTAATACGAGATAGTCGAAACTCGGCATAAGCTCGCGGACTTTGTCGCGTATTGATTTTTCTGAGAATGCAACTTTATGGCAAATCTTGTCTCGCTCTTCAGGATTTGGTTTTGATAAAGGATGTGGAATGCCAACTGCTTCACAACATGCATTCAGCAAGGTCTCTGTGTTTTCAACAAGGAATATCGTAGTGAAATTGTTGCAATTGGTTGCTGTACGAATTTTTTCTTGCACGGATGATTTGCATTCGTTTTTTCCTATAGAAAAACATTCGTGGACTTTATCGTAATCGAAAACAGCACAAAGTCCGCCAGCATCAGAGAGCTTTTTGTAATTCGATGTTAATTCTTTTTTGACATTTCCGTTGCCCTTCTTCGGCTTTGAAATGATATGCCATCCGATTTCTTTGTCGTCTTTTCCGACATCATCTTCAATACATTTCAGCAACAACGTATGCGGCCCGAACTTGTTTGAATTGGGCGCGGATTCATCCTCATAAAGCACAGTAATGATCATTCTGTTTCCTTTGGCACATCATGATCAAAAACGATACGCATATATCCTTCTGAACGGATATGCCCAATCCCACGATAATCTTCCAGCCACGTTTTCAAAGTTTTTTCATTGACATTCTTCAGTTGAACCGCTCGATTTTTGTCAAGTTCGCAAAGAACTACAGACTTGCCCGGATCATAAAGGGCATCGAGCAAACAGTCGGAATGTGTTGACAAAATGACTGGTTGCTTTTCCGCAACTTCCTCCAGCGCCCAAAGAATCCGAACGAGAAGTCCGGGGTGAAAGTGGCATTCAGGTTCGTCGATGGCAATCAGACCTTCACCGTTGGCAAGTTCTGTTAAAGCAAGAAAGGCAAGAAACGAAAGCTGCCCGTCAGACAATGCAGATGCAGGGATTGGATCTTTTATTGTGGCAAATTTGAGCTCAAGTCGTATCTGCCCTTTGTCGAAACTCGGCGTTGAAATATCTTCAAGATCTTCACCCAAACCCATTTTTGCAGTAAGAAGAAAGTCCTGCCATTTTGACTGCGCTAAACTGTACCTGTTTCTGATTGTATGGAAACAGTTGGCCAAATTGCTTGCTGTTCTTTCCAATCTTTCTACGCGGTCCAACATTGCAGGAGATCGCGTTGGTGAATGGAACAGGTTCTGTTCTGCCAAAAGCCATAGAGGGCGAACATCAAAAGGTAAATGAACCTGAATGTTTTTCAACAGGCGGATAATCTTTTCCACATTGGTATTTTCGTGATATTTGAATTCGATCAATGCCAATACGTCCGGGCCGGCATGCACTTGTTCAAAAGGACCAGATAGTTTTGTTGATCGTATGTAACACTCGCTATTACCGCGCATGATAATTTGGGCTTTCGCTTCGCCGCTGCTTTCATACTCCAACCATTCATGGGCAATTACTTGATAGTCACCTTCCCATCTGAGCCCAATTAGATATGAATATCTTTGTCTGCTTTCTCCGATTTCAAAGGAAGCCTCAAGGCTTAATTCTTCTGCACCACTGCGCAAAAGGGCTCTTAATCCACCATGGTGTCGGCTGATATTATCGGTAAAACTTCTCGTTGTCGCCGCTTTCCGCAGAATCTCCAACGCCTCAATTATCGTGCTCTTGCCCGTTCCGTTGTCGCCGATAAGAACAGTCAACCCGTCAAGACGCAAAGTGACATCTTCAATGGCGCGCATGCCCCTGATTCTGATACTTGTGATCTTGTCGTTTGACATTTATCCTCCGGTTGAAAAAGAAAATTTGCGCCATGCCAAATAGACATGACGCAAAAGCAAAAAATCAGATCCCCGCCATCACTCCGGAAATCAATTTCACAAGATTCGGCTCGGCTCCGCTTGCCACCGCAATGATCTGCTCAAGCGCAGTCGGATGCAGGCAGTCGGGTAGGCAGGCGTCGGTGATCACCGAGAGTCCGAGCACTTCAATACCCGCATGAACAGCGGCGATTACTTCAGGCACGGTGCTCATGCCGATTGCGTCGGCACCTACATATTTCAGCATGCGGTATTCGGCTTTGGTCTCGAGGCACGGGCCTGTCATCGAAGCGTACACGCCTTTGACAAGCGGGATTTTTTCTTCGAGCGCGACTTTGCTAACAAGCTCAAGCAAACGCTCGCTGTACGGCTGGCTCATGTCGGGAAAGCGCGGGCCGATGCGTTCGTCGTTCGGCCCGATGAGCGGATTATCGCCGAGAAGATTGATGTGATCGGTGATCGCCATGATCGTTCCCGCTGGATAAAGCGGATTGATTCCACCGGCCGCGTTGCTCACAACGAGTTTCTTTATGCCAAGAAATTTCATTACGCGGATCGGGAACACGACCTGCTGCATCGAGTAGCCTTCGTAGAAATGGAAGCGCCCCTGCATTGCAAGAACCCTTCTGCCGCCGAGTGTTCCGTAAATCAATCGGCCTTTATGCGACTCAACGGTTGACACCGGAAAATGCGGAATTCTCTCGTACGGAATCTCTGCCTCGACATTGATGTAGTTGACGAGTTTTCCGAGTCCGGTACCGAGAATGATCCCGACTTCCGGCTCACCGTGAAGCTTCGATTCGATAGCGGCCTTGGCCTCAAGAACGTTTTCGTAGGTCTGTGACATATCCAATCCCTTTCGTTTAATTTTCCGTTTCCGATTCAGCGGTGGAATATACGACAGGCGGAAAATCCGTTCCAAATCTCATCGCTTTTACGAGCGTCATTTCGAATTTCCGGAATTATATTGGGATCGGAACTGTGTTTATCTACCGCAAAGGAATCGCTATGAAAAAACTGTTTGTTGGGCTTGCTATAGCTGCCCTTGTTTCGAGCGCAACGGCGCTACCGATTCGACTTGGTATCGGTGTTCATTACAATCTTGATCTGTCCGTGAAGATGGGCGACAATCTCAACGCACCGATATATTTCCCCGGAGCCGACGGCGCAAACTTCGCGGCCAAGTACCTTGACAGCAACACGACCAACAAGGCACTTATCAACTCTGCGCTCACCGGAACTGGCTTCACGGTCGATTCTCTGATGAAGGGAGTTGCAAGTGATCCGAGCCGCCTTCCTGTCACAATTTCCCGCAGCAACTTCAAGGCTTCGCCGGTTAACTTCGGCGGAAAATTTTATTTCGACATCAAACCGGTTATCAATGCAGGCATCGAAGCGTCGTTCAACATGGGCTTTTGGCAGTACGACGCTGTCATGAAATATCCAACCGGAATTTCAAACAGCATTTCAAAGGCCGATGCCGACAGCTTCATTGCTCATGGCGATTATTCAAGGATCCTCACAATGGATTCTCTCGCCCTTTCGCCCAAAGCTTTCGGACTGAAAGGCCCGGCTTTCCTTGACAAAATGACATACTCGAAAATCAATGTTGATGTGACGATCAAGAAGTACCTGAAGCTGCCGATTGACAAGGTTCTCCGTTTCTACATCGGCGGTGGCGGCAGTGCGCACATGGGAACACCAATCGTCACGCCGGCGCTTGTTGACTCGATCATCAACACTGCAATCGGCGCATCGAGTGTGGCCGCCGGAAATTTCACAATCGACACTGCAACAGCAAACAGAATCGGCCACAACCTCGT
>CAIOZP010000202.1 GCA_903862805.1 uncultured Fibrobacterota bacterium | reverse complement strand
GGGGTAAGTTCGTTACTTTTTGTTTGATTGATGATTTGAGATAGAGCCGCCTTCAAGAGATCGGGGGCGGCTTTTTTTGTTGATGTTCTCACCGGAATGCACACACAGGTTGTGAGATTTGGGGCTATATTTACCAGAGAAGAAACGAGAGAGTTGAAAACATTTTCTTTGGAGGATATATGAGATTCGGGATGATGATAAAGAGTGTGATTGTGGTGATTGGGTTGATGGCTATTTCTGCGGAGGCGGGGATGGGGGGGGATTTTGCGCCGTTGGTGAAGGGAAATACTTGGGTTTATCTAATAAGTGCAATAGCTACTTATACCGACGTTCGTACCATTTGCCTAGATTCAATCCCTATTGACTCAAGTATTAGCACCTGCTTGTTTTCTGTGAGAGATTCAGGCGAGAGAGAAGCAGAAGTAAGAATTGACACAACATTTGATACAACTATTACTGGCGACACAATTAAAGATACTACTATCGTTCCTATTAAATGTAATCCTGTATACGCCATGATTCAATTTGACACTTCATATCAAATTATTGGCCCGCTGCAACGGATATATTCAGAAGATACCGTTAGTATGCCAGTCTGGTGCACGCACTCACTTGATTCTTACACGGGGCATATAAACATTGAATATATCAACAACGCTCCTGTGAACTTTTTCCAAAGGAGTTCTTTTTACTCTCAAGGTTCTATGAGGAATGGCTCTATTGACGAATCAGACACAGTTACTTACGTTTCAGGAATAGGTATGATTCGAGACATTTATAATTTTTGTTCTTCTGGTAATTTACATGAAGAGACATATTTGATTAAGTTCAATAGCCAGACATTTGCAATCAACCCGATAATTTCCACAAGCAATAAAACTCAATTATTATCAACAAATTTAATTTCGGTGAATAACGAGAAACTTGTATTTGCACTGCCTGCAAATTCCATCTCCACCACCGCCACCCTCCACCTCTACCAACCCACCGGCCGCTGCGTCGCCACCTTCCCCATCAACCAATCCAACAAAACAAACAACACCTTCACCGCCCACCTTCCATCCAACCTCTCAGCCGGAACATACATCTACCGTTTCGAAGGACTGAGCACCGGTGCTGTTTCGGGACGGTTCAATCTGGTAAAATGAAAAAACTACAGGCATCATAAAAAAGGCCGCTCCCGAAATCTCGGAAGCGGCCCAAACATCAAACAAATAGTAACGAAGTTACTTACCCCATTACAACTTCAACAACATGCTTCTTGCCATCGCAGAAACTGGCCGGAATGACCTGCCCCTTGATCGCCTTGCCGTCAACCGTGATGGACTGTACGCCCTTCTGAACACCCTTGGGGTTCTTGTAGTTGACAGTGAAGCCTGTGCCGCGGAAGGTGCGGAAAGCTGAGAAGCTCTTCCACTTCGGAGTCACGCACGGGTCGATAAGCAGACCGTCGTATGTGCGGCGGATGCCGAAGACCCAGTCGATCAGTACACCGAGGCGTGTTGGCGCTGTGCCGGTAAGCCACGTGTGGCCGGCTTTGCCATGATCGTTACTTGCAGGACCCGAGCAGTATTCCGGATAAACGAAACGCTCTACTGCATAGTTGTAAGGATCGTGGCTTGAAGCAACAGACGGAAGTGTCTTGATGTAAAGATCGTAAGCCTTCTGACCATAACCGTATTTGCAAAGGGAGGCAATGTACCAGCTCTCAAGGTGACGGAACTCGCCGCCGTTTTCCTTCTTGCCGGGAGCGTTGCGCTTCCATGCTGACCAGTCGGCCGGGAGCTTTCCGCTTGACATTGTTTTGTCGCCCTGACAGATTGCGATACCGTACTTGTCGTCGAGGTATTTCTCGCAGGCTGTCATTGTCTTCTTGAAACGGTCTTCGCTGGCGATTCCGGAGAAACCTGCCCATGCGATAGGCTCGAAGAAAACAAATCCGTCGGCCTTGAGGCTTCCAAGATCACCAGCTTCGGCAGATGCCTGAACAGCTTTTCCGATGTCTTCAAAAGATGCGAGGTCTATTGTGCCGGAAGGAATGCTCTTTACAACCTTCTTGACGTTGGTCGGAGCGAGCGCACGAATGTAGGCACCGGTCTTCGGATCGATACAACGTGTTTCGACGCTGTTCTGAACGATCTTTGCCTTCTTCTTGTAATCGGTAATGAGAGCAGCTTCGCCGCCCTTGACCGTAAGAAGATCGATGAAATCGTTAAGCGCCTTGAACAACTGCTGTGCAGCCCTCGATGAAGTATGACCAAACAGACCGGAAAGATCGTCGTTCCAGTCGGCCATAAGCATGTATGGAAGACCATCGTCGGAAGATCCCCAGACCTTTGCAATGGCAGTCTTCATGTGTTCGAGGATCGTGCCTTTCTTCGCAGGCAAGCCTTCCTTTTCGTCGGCATAGGGAGCCACATCGCTGAGGATGGCGAGATCGCCGGTTTCCTTGACGTATTCGCAGACCGTATAGATGAACCACAGCGGATCGTCACATGCAACAAATCCCTTGTTGCCTTTTGCAGAAACAAAGAAATTGTGATAGACATAACCATCGGAGAACATCTGCTCGGCAACGTACTTGATGAGCGGGCGAACCTGCTCTGCGTAGTACGGAAGAAGAGCCAGTAGATCCTGAAGGATATCGCGGAAACCGTAGCCGTACTCAAAACCTGAGTGGTAACGGGACTTCATGCGGTTGAGCAGTGCGACCATTGCGCACTGGTACTGAAGCCACTTGAAACAAGGCATAAGTTCGCTCTCACCGGGAACTTCAATGCGAAGCATATCAAGCTGCTGCTTCCATGAACCCTTGACGGTGTCGAACATCTTCCAGACTTTCTTGGAGTCCTTCAGAGTTGCGATTGTCTTCTTGAGTTCCTTCTTCTTGCCCTTGTAGTAATCCTGAGTGCTTGCAGCAATAAGGGTAACGATGATTTCTTTTTCTTCGCCAGCTGCCAGCTCAACAAAGTTAAGAATTGTGGACATCGCGCTGGAGTTTTCCTGAGCATCACGGTTTGGAAGGCTGGTGAAGGCAACGCCCTCAGGATTCGCCATCGTGTTGCTGTGGTGACCCACGAACTCGTCGTAACGTGTTGCAAACTGGCTGTCTGGCAATGAAGTGGTATGAACCGCAACCTTGCCGAACATACCGAGGATCTCGTCGTCGCAATCGTTCACCGGAATGCCGTAGGCACTGCGCCAGACAGTTGCGTTGATTTCCTTGTCGACCTTGGAACCACCCATCATAAGGGTGTTGAAACCCGAGAACTGAATGTCACGTGCGTCACCGATGTTAATCGGGAACACGTTGAAAAGCTTGATCTTGCGGGCTGTTTTTGCGTTGTTCTTGATCTTGATGACCTGAACCATCGCATCGTATTCGTTTGGAACGAAGCAGGTGGTATTTACATCGAAATCGTTGTAGGAAGTAGCATATTTGACATAGCCGAAACCGAAAGTGGTGTCGAGGGTCTGGCCCTTGTGAAGAACCGGATACCATGTGTTTGTGAAATACTTGCCTTTTTCGTCAACTATATAGGCATAAGGCCCGAGCAGACGTGTTTTGTAAGGATCTTCATGGACGAATCCGTTGACGATATCACCTTCCTGAGTGCCGATACGGGCGAAGGACGAACCGTTGTTTGTCAAACCCCAGCAAAGAGTTTTGGTCTGCTTCTGGTCGCGACGCGAAAGCAGCATCAACCATGGTTCACGGGTCATATCCCCGTTTTTTTCGTGGATACATACTTCGTGGTCTGCGGAAAAACGGAATGCACCGTTCTTCTTAAGCTGGGCCATGGTCTGGATTCTCCCTTAAAATGTTTTTATTTTTCACGGCAATATACAAAAATCGTTTTTCAGCAGGCTTTCGCGCAATGCTGCAGACAATTAAATAGATGAAACTTGTAATATTTTTTTGCTACGACAAACCGAAGTGTCATACACTAAGATCATTTTTGATCCACAATGATGTTCGCAAATTTACAATGTTCGCACCTGACAACATTCTTTTCGAGCTTAATATCAATGTGTTGCTCTGTATTGTGTTCGCCGTTATTGCAAGAATACGCAAAAAAGTTCAGGCACATGCCACTTATCGTGCCTATATTTCATCCTGTAACAATTGTGGCAAAAATGATTTGGAACGAGCAGGTTTTTGATAAGATGACAAAATCGGAACAAACAGTGAGCGTTTTCGCATACAGCGACTATCGTTCATTCCTTGAAGACTTCTACAAGACGCGGAAAGAAAAAACTCGCTACTTTTCTTATCGCAGTTTTGCGATGGCGGCAGGTGTTTCACCAAGTGTGCTTCGCGATATTCTGGCAGGAAGGCGCAAACTCACGATTCCGGTCATGCAGAAATATGCCGAAGCAATGCGCCTGCCCCAGAAGGAACGCCGCTATTTTGAACTGCTTGTCCTTCTTGAGAATGCCAAAACTACCGGCGAGAAAAACCGCATCTTCGGTGAAATGCTGAGCCTTTGCGGGCAAGCCGGTGTGACCATGCTCGAAAAAAGACATTATGATTTCTTTTCCGACTGGTACAATTCTGCAATTCGCGAACTTGTTACACTCACCGACTTTCAGAATAATCCAGAATGGATTTCTAAAAAACTTTCGCCGCAAATTACCACGGCACAGGCCAGAACAGCGATTGAGTTGCTTGTAAGAATCGGCCTGCTGGCAAAAGACGAAGAAAGCAAGCTTTCCCAGACGAATGCGATCGTTTCGTCCGAATACGAAATGGCCTCTTCAGTTCTTCGCGCCTTTCACGGACAAATGATAAGCCTTGCGGCTCAAGCTCTTGAAAAGGTCGATCGTGAAAAAAGAGAAATCAGTTCACTCACCCTTGCAGTCTCGGAATCATGTTATTTTCGAATCAAAGAAAGAATCAGAGCATTCAAAGAGGAAATTCTGGCTACCGTAATTGAAGACAAAAACCCGTCGGAGACAGTATGTCAGCTGAATTTCCAACTGTTCCCGCTTGTTCGTGAAAGCGATTCCACATGCGACACCGGAAAGGAGGTCGGAGAATGATAATCCGGAAAATCCTTTCAGTATCGGTAATGTTGTTTATCAGCATTTTTATGGAGTCCTGTTCAAACAATTCCGATGTAAGCGGAACAGGTTCACAGGCTGGAAACGCAAAGGCGTTCACGGTGATCAACGATGGTAACTCGACAATTGTATCTGGTGCATCGGTGCTTATCCGCCAAGCTGACCAGCTCAGCGACACTGTACAGGATACGACGCACGTTTCATGGACATCAGATAGCTCCGGACGGTTCTTGGTAGATTTGCTACCGCCGAATACATTTTGGATCATTGAAGCACGCCTCGATACGACCATCGCGGCGACATTGCAAGTTTCTGTCGATGCCTCAGGTAAAATTATTAGTACTTCCGACACATTCCGGCTCAAACCGTTTGTTTCTGTAACAGGCATGATTGACGTATCCGGAATCCCGCATGGTAGCCCGGTATATGTGAGATTCTACGGAATCGGGCGTGCTGTTCCGGTTGATACTTCCGGAAAGTTCACTGCAAATCGAATACCGCAGGGAGATTTCAAGTTCGAAATTTTTGCGTCAGGAATTCCTGGTGATACAGCTCATCGACCGATTGAGGATTCTCTTCATGTCGGGCCGATGGACACACTCAATGCAGGCAATTTCCTTTTTCAAGGCGAAATCTGGAAAGACACACTGTTAGTTCGCAACCTGCTCAACAGCAATGGCGACACAGCTGCTTCCGTTTCTTCGGTCATTGATACTGCAGCAGACGGGCATATCAATTATCTGCATCTTTCGGGTATCGGTTTCAG
>CAIOZP010000201.1 GCA_903862805.1 uncultured Fibrobacterota bacterium | reverse complement strand
TGACTCTCGGAACTTATTTTCCGACAGCAGAAGACATGGCCGGCCTGTTCGGAAATGCTTCCGGCCGCGATGCTCTTGCGTCATCATCAATACCCAATCCAGTCTATAAAATGGTTGACAGCTCTACCGTATATATCTGGGTGAACACCTTCCTCGATGAGAATCTTCCATCGGCATTTGCGGGCGTTGCTAATGCTGCAAAAAAATGCACTCGTGTCATTGTTGATCTTCGCTACAACGGCGGAGGATATGTCGAGGCAAGCCGGGATCTTGTTGGATACTTTGTGAAGCCTTCTGTTCCATATCTGATTTGCCGACATCGCAACGAGAATGCAACAAACGCTGCCGACACCGGATGGCTTCAGGACACCTGGACTGACGAAGGAGCAGACAGCACATTTGAAAAGAGTCGGTTGGTTGTTCTCACCGACAGCATGAGCGCGAGTGCATCGGAGATCTTCGCCGCTTCTGTGCGTACTGCAATGCCTGCCAAAAAGTGCGTAATAATCGGACAGACTTCTTTCGGCAAGGCAATTGGTCAGAGCGAATTGAATTTCACACGAGGCAAAGGCGCCGGTCTCTACCTGACAATAGAGAAATTTTTCACGGCATATAATGGCAAAGACAGTAGCACTTATCACCTCAAGGGAATCACTCCGGATTACACAGTTTCATGGCCGGTAATTGCCACAGAATCCGGAAACACAATTTACTACGATACCGCTGCCAGATATTCCTCCGGAATCGCCGCCGCTGTCACATGGTTCAACGGTGGAATACCGAAATCATCTCGCGCGGCGCCAAACGGGAAGAGTCCCGTTTCGTCAAACATTCCGGCTGCTTATAAAAACTGGGGACTCGCCCTCGAACCAGCAAAAACAATCAGATTCTAACCCGCTTCCAACGAGGTAAAAATGTCGAATCCGAACCAGTCCTACAAGAAAGCCGCGATACTGCTTGTCGCAATAGCGGCCATCGTCGCCCTGATGAGCATTAAAATTGACACATCTGGAATCAACAGAGTTATCGCCTCGATGTCGTCGGGAACAAACCTGACCCGCAAGGACATGGCTCCGGCATACAGCGACTCGCAAAAGGTTGTCATAAAAAAACGCTTTACCGGATTCTGGAAATTCAACGGGCCGATTTCTGACAACATCTCCTTCGATGACCGCATCGAATACAAAGACAACGGCATCGTGTGGCGCTACACCAAATGGATCGTGCGCCTGCCCTCCGGAGATTCGGCGGAAGTCGCGCAGGTGACACAGGCATACGCCAATCCCTACGCGCCCCTCGCGAGCGACACGACAACGGTGATCTGCGAATCGAAGGTTCTGAAGCAGGTTGACATACGGGAATCAGACACCTGTTATTCCACAATCTTCCCAGATGAACTCTGGACAATTGCGCACAAGGATTCTTCGCTATACCTTGGCGGGCGCAAATACTGGTCATATAAAGATTCGTCGCTTGCTGTATTCTTTCCAGCCGGTGCAATTCACCTTCCCGACGATGTCCGCGTCCGTGAAGCCACCGGTGATTATCCTGTGATTGACTGGTTCCGAAAAGACATCGCCGATGACTGCGGCAAGATTAAAGGCGGCGCAGATTCGACTCGCATTATGTCAATTCTGTCAGACTGGTACGTTCCGCTTTGTCTGCGCCAAGCTTTTGTTTCACAAGCCGGTGGCCCGACCATCGCAGACACCGTGCGCCTTGCCTTCGAGCTGACTGTCAACCACGACGGCACAGTCAAGAATGTGTCGGTCAGCGGTAATTCGATGAACTCGATAATGTTCCAGCGGATACTCAAAAACGAAGTAAATGCCTGGCGTTTTCCGGAGACCGTTCTGGATAGAACTTTGAAGTTAAAGTTTGACAGTAAGCCAAACAATACTGGGGAAAAGGTTACATGCTTGAAGCATTGAGGCCAATAAAAGAGGCGTTGCTTCAAAATGAAAATATTTATCGGATATGGGCAGTTTGTGATTTAGAAAACAATGGGTCGAAAAGAGTAATGGAAAAGTCAGGAATGAATTGTGAAGGAATTTTAAGGAAATGGGTATTGCATCCTAATGTTTCTGCAATACCAAGAGATTGTTTTGTTTATTCAATTGTTAAAGAATAATTTCTCTCTCATCAATTGTTGCCCGGAAGTCTGAACTATCATTAGCAATCAGGCTACTCGTCGTCTCCATCGCCACAAGAATCATCAGAAACATTGTCCTGCATTTTTCGCGTGTTCAGAACAACGACGATCTCACCTTTGGGTGGTTTCTTGGCGAAATGAGCGAGCAGTTCTTCGGGTGTTCCGCGCAGAAATTCTTCGTGCATTTTTGTTAGCTCTCGCGCAACCACGACCTCTGCACGCGGAAGAATTTCTTTCATTTCTGCAAGAACTTTTATGATTCGGTGCGGTGACTCGTAGAAAACAACCGTGCGGCGTTCGATGGCAAAAGACTGCATGAGCGTTTTGCGTCGGCCCGATTTTGGCGGTAAAAAATTCTCGAATATGAACCGCTCCGGCGGAAGGCCGGAAGCGATCAGTGCCGATATTGCAGCGCATGGCCCTGGAATCGGAACCACGTTGATCCCTGCGGCAACTGCGGCGCGCACGACCACGAACCCCGGATCGGCAATGACAGGCGTTCCGGCGTCGGAGACAAGCGCGATGTCGGCGCCGTCTTCGAGTTCGGCGATCACGTGCGGCGCAGCATGAACTTCGTTGTGGTCGTGATACGAGCGCATCTTTGCCTTTATGTCGAGCTTGGCAAGAAGCGATCCTGTGTTACGGGTATCTTCTGCAAGAACCGTCGAAACGGTTTCGAGAATTTTTCTGGCGCGCGGTGTAATGTCTTCGAGATTTCCAATTGGTGTGGCTACAAGGTATAAAGTGCCGCTCATCGGTTGTATCCTTCCATTTTTGCAATGCGGATGATTTTGGTTTTGGTGTGACCGGAACCGCTGACGGTCAGTTTCGCATAGTAGGTTCCGTTGGCGAGGTGGTGATCCATGTCGTCGAATCCGTCCCATTGAATTTCTTGGTAGCCCACGTATCCACCGGAGGTTTTGTACGTCCAGATACGACGTCCTGCAATCGTGTAGATCGACAAAGACACGTCACTTGCCTCGTCGGTCAGCAGATATGCGAAGCGCACGATCTGTCCGGCCTTTGCGCCGAACGGACATGGATGGCACGACAGGAATCGAATGGAAAGTTCTTCGCCGGCGCGGAAGGTGAAAGATTTTTTAACCGCATTGCCGTTTTTGTCTGCCGCGAATACGGTTATTGTATCGACGTCGTGTTCTTTTTCGGGGTAGAGGCTTGCCGTTGCAACGCGCCCGCTGTCGGAATAGAGAATTGCAGTTTGCTTGCCGGAAGCGAATGCGTGACTGTTGAGCAGGAACTTCACGCTCGATGAATCGATGCCGCCGCTATCGGAGATCACGCAGACAAATTCGCGGTTCAATGGAGCGAAGTCGGTATAGCTGATGTCGCGTCCGTCAACCATCAGGCGCACCGTCGGCGGAGTTCTGTCAGATGAAATACGCATCCAGAGTGGCCCGCGGCCGGGTAGCGTCGCCGTGATTTTTTTGCCGGTGATTGACATGCGCGACACCGTTCCGGATGCGTCGCAGAGAAGCATTCGCGTTGTTGTGTCGGATGCCGTAAGCGCCAAAGGAGTATCGGGCAAAGCCGTAAAATTGAAGCTCGCGGAAGATGCAGGTCTGGTGAATATCGAATATCTCCGGTCACTTTCTCCGAGCGCTTTCACGGCTCCGCTGGCAGGAAACGTATCGCCAAGCATACAGACGGTCAGCGTAGCTTTGAGCTTTGCGACAAGACTAAGCGCCGCACCGTGGTTTATGGTTCGCAGAGAATCCTTCACGTTGAGAAGTTTTCCGAACGAGGCAGTCCATGCGAGGGAATCGGAATTGTCGGATGTGTAGGTCTCGCGACCCGATGAATCAGTTGCCGATAGCTTGCCGTTGAACGCACCGCTGCGATCCGGCATGTGCATCGTGAAATCCCATGAGGATCCGCTGGTCAGCGAATCGTGAACGATGGTTTTTACAACAGTGTCATTTGTCAATCGAAGAGAAAGCGAGATTTTCCCGCTGGTGGCCGCACCCTGATTGAGAAGCGTTCCGGAGAGGGAAAGCGAGTCGGTGTCCCAAACTACGCGGAGTCCTTTGGTGCTGAAAGCGAGGTCGGGTCGGCCAGCGAGCGGCAATGAAATATTGGCCGATGAAAGTCCGGCGGTGGAGCGGAACTGAAGAATCAGCTTTGTTGACGGTCTGATTCCGGTTGGTGGAATTGGCACGATAAAGCTGCGCGAGCTTGTCCATCTGCCGGTCTTTGAATTGTAAGACATCGGAACAATTGCGCTTCCGGAAAATTCCACTTTGTCAAGAGCCGGATCGGCAGTGGTGTATTGCACAATAAGTGCCTGCGAGGAGTTCATTGAAGTATCGGGAATCAGACAAGAAACCGTTATGCTGTCTCCTGGTGAGGAAAGTGCCGGTGCTATCTTGACATCTGCGACAACAATACTGTCACGGGAGAATGGGATCAGCCCACGGAATTCGCAGGAGTCGTTCCATGCGAAAACTCTGACCGCGCCATCGGCAATGCTTCCGGCTTTGAGGTGGAAAACCTGCGAGGCTGCTCCCTTGTTGACAGATGCGACGGCATCAGTCACGCGGCGGCGACCATCCCAGAATTCGGAGAGCATTGATCCGCTCGAAAGACGTTTGGGCATTTTCACTAACACCGAAACGCTGTCAACACCGCGCAGAGATTTCTGTCCGCTCGAAAGAGAATCGGGCGCAAGGTTCCACGGCGTTGCCGGATCGCCGAGCAGATTGTACTGGCGTGTCATGAATATGGCGCTTGCACCGTCAGCGGCGATGGTGGCGGCTTCGCATTGTGCTACCAGTTTGCCTACGGTAGTTGGCGCGGTGTTAACTGCCGACTGAATCAGGAAGGCGCCCATTTCCTCGTCGATCGCACGCTTGGTGTAGCCGGACGCTCCGTAAAATGTGAGCGCTCCGCCAATTGGTTTGCGCATCATTTCCTCGCCGAGCGAGGCGTAGAATGCGCTCTCGAAAAATCCGGTCAGACAGGTGAAACTGAATATTATTGGAAGGCGACCGCCACCGGTCCATGCGCCGTTACGAAGTCCGGCGAGGTCGGGGATTCCGAAGAAACCGTTGTCGCTCCAGATATTTCCGCCGCCGTGGCCGCAGAAGTTCACGGCATAAACGCCTTCGTTGATCGCGTCTGTAACGCTCTGCGCCGCGTGGCCCGATGGAACAAACCATGAGGAATTCGGGTCGGCATCGAAGCGGGTGATTGACATATTGCGAGAGACGCAGTTGTCGGCGAGAGTATTGTTGAAGGTTGTAAAGTCGGTTTCAAATCCACCGAGTGTCAGAAGCCGGTCATGCCAGGGGCCGTGCTCGAAAGACGTTTCGTACCGGACGATCTTCGCGACCATTGCCGAAAGTTCCGATGGCGACTGCGCCGGAAGCCGTCCGACCGCCATCTGCGGAAAATTGTCGGTGCCGGGAATCGTTGCGAACCAGTCGTCATCGGAAGCAGGCCCCCAACCCGGAACGTGTTCGAGATGAGTTGGCACGAGCGTCTTTTCCAGCCGCTGTTTGTAGAGATCGTGGCATGCATCACCAGCCAAAAGCAGATACGTTGGCAGATGGTCGGGCGAGCGCGCAAAAAGCCACTGAACAAAAAGCCGGATCGCCTCCGGATTTTTTATTCCGTATGAAAAGCGGGCAAAAAGATTTTTGATCGGAACCGCCGCGCACTTGTAACCCTGCGATTGACGTAATGCGACAAGCGGAGCGATTGCCGAAAGACCGCCGCTGTCGGGAACGATCGCGATCCAGTCGAGATCCTTTTGCAAAGTGTCTATTGTTGGAACCGTGTCGAGCCGCGCTGAAAGCGGAGAAAGATTTGATATGCTCTGTGCAAGATATGTCGAAGGCATTCCGGCGCTGTCGTCGAAGATCACATTGTATTTGCCATCGGACGGCGCGACTTGAAAACCGTTGAAGCGGCGGAAGTTTCGTGTGTCCCAGAGTTCGATGTCGCCTTTGGTGAAGCCGTCGAGCGTATAGCGGATCGTCTGGCTTTCGCTTGCGGTGGAACTTCTTGCGTCGGCCCGGTTGTCGAGGGCAGAAAAATTTCGCATGTAGTCAAGCTCAATCCAGTTGAGCGCGATCTGATCGGGAACGCTGTCGGCTTCTTCGCGGAAGAATGTGAGCGTATTTGTTCCCGGATGAAGAAGCGTGGCTGCGATCGGCGAGCTGGTATAGATGAATGGAATCTGTCCGTCCCACGAGGCTTTTGCGCCGATGGCTGTTCCGTTTAGGTAGATCGTGAAATTGTGGTCCAGCGGATTTGACGCGACGGATGTCAGGCCCATAAGGCTCAATTTCAAAATTGCGCCGTGTCCCTGATCTCCAGCAGGTGAGGGCAGATCGAAGCTGAAATCGGAGATGCTCTTCGCACCGGCGATGCCCCAGTACCAGTCATCAACAGGCGGCGCAGTGCCAGGAGGATCGGCCGGAACCTCCGCCGTTGCAACATCGCCGATCCAGCGGATGTCGTTGTCCTGCTCGATGTGGATCGTGTCACGCCATGCCGATGCCGAAACCGGAAGATTGACATCGCCACTTCTCGGCGTGCAGTTGAATGTGGCGGCGCGAAGGCCGGGAATTGCTCCGTCCCAGGTCAGCCAGTAAACATTTTCGGATGAATATTGCGTGTACCACGTTAGCGAATCGGCGCGAAGTTCTTCAGCGTGGAAGATGATCACGTCGTCATCGGCAAGAGTTCCGTGCCACTCGTTCGTGATAGAAACCGGAACCTCTTTCCCTTTGTTGTAAAGATGGTAGTTCCTGTCCCCGATTGACGAAACGGGAACGCCACACGACTTCAGCGAAGCGCCGCTGAGGCTGTAGATACCATCTTTTGAAACACCTATACGAAGTCCGCTCTTGTATTTGGGAGTAAGAGTGTCTGACTGAAACGCCACGGCCATCTTTGCATTGGCAATAACCGTTTCGAGCTGGAGCTCGCTGCCTCTGCCCGAAAATGTTCCGATGCGAAGAACCGGCCGCGAAACTGTCAGCGAGAATTTTATTGTGTCCGGCGATGATGATTCACGTCGGTACCAGCGAACATATCGGCCCATGAAGTGGCCGGCTTTTATCGGCGCAGAAAGCCCGATGCCCGAAAGTCCTACAGAATCTTTCGTGGATATAGAAAAGATTTTTTCTGAACTGACAAACACCGCTGTCACCGAGGCCTGTGTCACTTTGTCAACCTTGACCGAGTAAGTCATAGCAAATGAAGCTGTCGCCGCAACCAACAACCCGAAAGTCACGCGCCTGAATATTCTTGACAAATGCGAACAGCCTGCTTGACAAACAGAAATCATTTTGCCGCCGGTATGTGAAAGGTTCGCAGGGAATGTGCTGCCGCCGGATGGGCACTGCCTATCTCGAATACGCCGACATCGACTGTGGCGCTGTCCTGCATCTGCGAAAGCATTGCCGAATCAAGAATGAATGCCTCGGAAACGCCGTCGCCACCGCCGGTGTATTCGGGAACATTGCTTGAACGACTGAACTGCAGATTGTTTTGCGCATCGTACAATGTCACTGTCCAGTTGAAAGACGCTGTTAGCGGCGGATGCCAGATGATCGTGTCATCGGCGAGATCGACACCGTTCTGCGATGGATGAACAATCGTTGGCGGTGGCATTACCGAAACCGTACAGACCGCCGATGTGTCTCCCGATCTGTCGAACTTGTCAACTGCGAAAACCCGCATCAGCACAAGCGAATTAGCGCCGCGGTTCAGCGACAGCTGCGAAGACGATGCGGCGATGCCGAAGGTGTTTCCCACGACACCGGCAATCGACCACGGTGTACCAGTGTCGGTTCCCGTTTTGTAAAGTACGCGATAGTGGTCGATACCGGCTGAATCGATAAGTGGATCTTCCCAGAACAGCGCTATTGTCTCGACAAGCTGGCGGCTGAGCTGCGATGAATCGACAAGCGAGGTATCGGTTCCCCAGACATTTACCGGCATAGAAAGAGTCGGCGGCAGCGGATCGTCAGGCTTGGGGCACGATGCCATCGTTAGTAAGACTGCGGCGAAAAACAATCGGCAATTCATCGAGTGAGTTCTCCGTGTTCTTCAAAATATGAACGCAAAATCGAGCACGCGGCATAGAGATCGGCAGCGCCTTTTTTCGAGCGGGCTTTTTTCTTTTTGAATCCGAGCATCTGCTCATGAGCATGTACCGACGAAAAACTCTCGTCTGTAAAGTCGAGCAGAAATTTTGGTGGCAATTTTTCGCGGACTGTTTCGGAAAACGCTTTCACCTCACGGCTCATTTCGGTTTCCCTGTCGTCGATGTCGAGAGGAAGTCCGAAGACTATTCCCTCTGCCATTTCACTGTTGACTAATCTGGCGATTGTTTCGTGAGGAGAAGGGTCTTTGTTGCGATCAATCAGATGCAGGGGGCGGACGGCAATGCCGCTTTCGTCGGAAATCGAAAGCCCTATTCTACGCCTGCCGTAATCCACTCCCAGTAGCTTCATCGTTCTCCCTGGCCCAGTCAAGCAGCACCGCTAATGCCGGAAGCTGCATTGTCTCGCTTCGCGGCCGTTTGTCGAGTACGAAACGAAAAATTCCATTGTTCGTTCCGAGCAGATCCATGACTGCCTTGCGACCCGATCCGCGACGCGAAACAGCGTGGATGATCACGCCTTCGTTGAAATATACTATGCCGGCCGGTTTTTCATCTTCAATCATCAGGCAGCCGGTTTTGCGGCCCATTTCGATGAACTGGAATATTGCCGAGAGACTTCCTTCGCCGATGTCACCCTGAAGCGCCGAGCTTTCGACGCTCTTGCGGATCTCGTCGGTGCCGCCTCTGGAGATTCCCGTTGTGTCCATGCTGATGACGCGGATGAGATCCTGTTCGGTGAAGCCGATCGGCAGGTAAGCCGTGTTTGGAATCACGCGGCTCTTCTCGATATTCGAAGGATCGGGAACATTGTAGAAAATGGTGAACACCGAAACCGAGGCCGATCGTGCGCCAAGAATCTGTTCGGTCACAGCCTGAACGTTGGAGGCGATCAGCCAATCGACCGCGAGTATGTCGGGCTGTTGAGTGATCATCTGCCGCTGGAAATCCTGAGCGCCGGATGCCGTTTTGCTGACGCAGCCGAGATCGGAGAAACATGCTGGCAACGGAGATTCCCGCTCGTCAAGAAAGCGCTTCACACGAGTTTCGGCTGTCGAAACGATCAGAACTTTTTTTTCGGGCCGAGCTTCGACTTCGAACCATTCCCCTTTGACGCGGTTGCGCAGACGGCTTATGAGGATGACCATCGAAAGCATTGCCAGCAGCCCGCCGAGAATCGAAAAAACGATCAGGAAATCTTTTACCATGAAAGATTTGTTTGGCTTGTCAACGATCTCGACAAGATCGTGCTCGACCCAGCCTTCGCGACCGCGATACTTGACCTTGCACCAGATATCGCCTGCGGAAACAAGCTCGAAGCTGGTTCCGCGCATAGCCATTCCGATGACCGGCGAGGTCGGGTTGAGCGCTTCATAGACATTGGCAGATCCGGCGATCACTTGCGCATAACGTACCTGTGCCGCCGCCTCCGGAGCAATTACCGAATCGGCGGCAGAAACAAGTCCGGCGCAGAGAGCCGCGATCAGCGCAAACAGACGAAGCTTATGCATCAACGGTTTGTTTTGACATACGGACGATATAGAATCCTATGCCGCCACCGGCAAGAATCAGGAAGACGATGATCGCGATAAGCGGACCGCCCGGCATACCGAGTACCATGAATGCAGGTTTCTGCGAAATCGTCACGGCGGCGAGCTCGATCCATCCGGTTTCACCTTCACCTACGTTGACCTTGCACCACGCGTCTCCCGGCTCGGCGGCAAGCTCGAACTGTTCGCCCTGTCGAGCGGTCTTTACGACAGAAGACTTCGGGTCAAGCTGGCGATAGACATTGGAAAACGGCTGCGAAATCGTTGCATACCCATAAGAGGCGGCACTGACAATCTGAACTGTCATTGCAACAAGCAGAATCGGAACCCACAACAGACGCGTCTTCATGAAATATCCTTTCCGATGCATTTGAGCACCGATTCGTTGAGCGCGACCTTGTCGGCCGCATACATGAATTCGACTTCGAGGTTAAGATACCAAAATATTGGCGGCGCCACAAGAACAAGTTCGGAAAGGCGCACGGCGTCTTTTTCGGTAGTGACAACAATCTTGGGATTCCGCTTGATCAGCGCGTCGATTTCTTCCTGTGTGAAGCTGTGGTGATCGGGCATGATTACACTGTCGCATATGTCCACACCATGATCTTTCAAAGCCTGCTCAAAGCGTTCCGGTCTGGCTATTCCCGAAAGCATAACAACCGGCCCGTCGAGGTGTTCGCGCATTTCTTTTGTCTGAAGATTGATAAAAGGGCCGGTTTTTCTGCGAAGCATAAGCGGGTTTGCACACTGCGTTTTTTCGACTAATGCCGCCGCAGATTTTTTCATCAACATAGATTCGAAATCGTTGCCGATCATGCAGACGACATCGGAGCGTCGCATTCCGTCAAGCGGCTCGCGGAGCGTTCCGGCAGGGATCACCAGATCGTCTGTCACTTTGGGATGGACACAAACAATGTCGAGATCGCGTCTGACATCCCGCCGTTGAAATCCGTCGTCGAGAACGAAGACGGCGTTGGCGGGAAGTTTTTCTATTACAGCGGCGGCGGCTTTTCTGCGGTCGGGATGAATCGCCAGCCAGATGAAACGGTGACGGGCGTGGAGCATTGCTGGCTCGTCGCCGGTTCTGAGCCACTCGGCTTTTTCGCCAGGGCGCACAATTTCGACGCCCTTGAATCGACGCCCGTATCCGCGTGAAAGTATGACCGGAACCATTCCCTCTTTGTCAAGAACTACGCATATCGCAGAAACCATCGGCGTCTTGCCGGTTCCGCCTGCCGAGATTCCGCCGACACTGATTACGGCTCGGCCCAATTCTGCTGACAGATTTTTGTGCTTGTCAAAACGGGAATTTCTTAATGCGACAGCGGCGGAATAGATTGATGCGAGGATGCGCGGAAAGAAGGTGTCGCCGAGAGGTTTCAGATCGTGGTTTTTTTTAGGCATGAAGCCTCCGGAATAAATTCTGTGGATCAGTAATCACCAACGTCCATGTTCTGACGGCGCATGCGTTCGACTCTTGCAGAATCAGCCTTCTGAGAGGCTTCACGACGCTTTTCCTTTGCGGCATAGATCGCAATAAGAAGGCGACGCTGTTTCACTGGATCCTGATGCGCCGCCTCCGCAAGAGTGCGGTGCGTGTGGTTGGCGACGAGCATCTGATACTGGTATCCCATTTCACTTGAAAGCTGTTTTAACGAGTCGAGCCGCCGGTCTTCCGCGCTTCCCGAATCGACAACGATCAGCGCCGCGTTTTTCTTCACTGCCGCATCAAGAGTTCCTGCCGTGTCGTTTGCGTTGATTTGCGTGGATGTTGTGTCAGCAGAAGAATCATTTTTCTTCGCTGCTTGTTTTGCAGTGGTTTTGGCTTCGGAAGTCGATTGCACCGTCGGATTTCCACTTGCGCTTACCGCCGAATCCATCTGCTTCGAATTAAGAATTGCCGGCGTGGATGCCTGAGAAGATTTTCGCGCGGCGTCAAGCACGCTCATAAGAGAATCTTCGTGCGATGTCAATTTTACCGCAGGTTGCTGCGGCTGTTTTTCTTTTGATCCACATGCGGCAATCGCAAGTACCATGGCCGCCGCTAAAATCAATATCATCTTTTTCATTATGAACCCTGTTTTTATTTTGCGCTCAGGCTGAATACCGAATCAAGCACCGAAATATTGTGCCGCAACAGTCCGGCTATTCCATTTGAAAAAGCATCCGGTGCTGGATCGCCGGGATCGAGCACGGCCAACTTTACTCCGAGCGAATCGGCAAGAGTGCTCACCTCACCGGCCGGATACCACCGATGGATCAGCACCGAAAACGCGCCGCTCTTCGCATCACGCCTGAACGCCGCCATGTCGGAATCAGTCCAGCTCATTTCATCGGAAGGATAACGGGCCGTGACGGAGAGCCCTATGTCCCGCAGAAAAAGATCCAGGTCAGAAGTCATTGTTGCTGCGGAGAAATTTGTAACCTTCGAAAACTTCTCTTCGGATGACGAACGCAAAGCAGAAATCTCGCCATTGAACCGGCCGAGATTTTTCATGATTGTTGCCGAATCCTCCGGATAAAGCCTGACGAGATCAGCCTCTGTTTTTGCGGCCATAGTAAGGTTGGCAGAAAACGAAAGCCAGGGATGGAAATTGACAGAATCGGAAACGCTTTTAGCTATGGCAGACACGCCATCGGCAGAAGTTCCGGCTGCGTCTATTTCGACCATGCGGATATTCCGGCGCCGAAGTTCAATGAACAACCGGTCGGATGAAATCAC
>CAIOZP010000200.1 GCA_903862805.1 uncultured Fibrobacterota bacterium | reverse complement strand
TTCTCGACGGCTATCGACACCTCGGCAAGCGCTCCGATTCAATTTCATGCAATGCTGAAAGATGTTAATGGCAAGACCATCAGAACTTCGGCCAAATGGAATAAAACCAAAACCGCTGTCTGCCTGAAAATTCTCGATACGCTTCCAAGTGCCGATGTCGATGCATCGCCAGCCTATACAGCCGATGCCTTTTTCACACGGGCATTGTCGGTAATGAGTTTCGATCTGACGACAAAGGGCGGTCTGCTCGCCACAGGAATCCGTCCAGACTCTGCCGATGCGCAGCTTCATACAGAGCATGGGCTGTGCGTGGTCGGTTCCAACATTCTTGCAGCTCATCCAAACGGATATCCAGTTGAACTTGGTGAGGCGTCGGTTTCGACTTTCCTCGCAAAAGGAGCTGTTACTATTTCGTTTAACCGAGAACTTGACTCATCGGTAATCTTCGCCGATTCGGTTCCAAACTGCGTCGGGCTCCGAACAGGTTCGGGTGTACTAGTACCGTCAAAATTGAAACTGTCTAAGGATCACCTTACTCTGACGATGACGCCGGATTCTGCTCTGAAGAGCGGCGGGACTTATGGCGTGTGGCTGAAGGATGTGCCGGGTTACGGGATTTTTGGAGCAGCTGCAATCAGCAGGCATGGCGGCTCATTTAGCGGTATAGGAAGTAACTACGGATTGATAGATACGACGTTCACGGTGAAATAGCTATCGGCATGATCTGTTTTGGCACCTACAATGGAATGGTGATAAACGACATTGTGGTTCAGCGCAGGTACTTCTCGGTATCGGAAGCAGTTCGGTTCAAATATGTGATGGATAGTTAGTTGAAAAAAAGTCTGGACGGTGAAGAGATCATGCTCGGCAGTCTGAAATATGTAGACAGGGATCCTGTCGAGCATCGCATAGAAATCGGATATGGAACCGGAGTACTGAAGCCAGATGGCTTGTTGAATAGGACGAACGTGGCATGCTTGGATTTTGATACAGCGAAGAGATGAAAGAATCCCTGATCTGGGTTAATGAAACCGATAACCGCAATATTTCATAAAAGGTGCTCTATGAAAAAGTAATACAGCTTATTTGAGATTGTCGGAGAGGGGAGGAGGTATTGCCGCAGCGCTGATGTTTCCTCGATTCAAACACTGAAGATATTCACGAAAACAGCATCGAAATTCCTTTTGCGCCAATGATCATCGCAACCTATCCGTCGCCCATCATTGCGGCGCCTTCGAAAAGATCCTTTTCGACAAGGGAACCGTCGAGTGGTTTGACGACGACCTTCTGAACACCGACGATTTTATCTACCGCGAGTGCGAACTTTGCTCCCTTTATGTCAACCGAGACCAATGTGAGCGCTTCGCCGACGAGCTGTGCTTTTCCTTCACCGGTAAGGCAATTCTGAAGATCGGCGACCGGCAGCAGTTCGTTGCGACGCAGAACCTGTGAGGCTTTTCCTCCGGCAACGCTTGACAGATCGGAAGGTGTTGCGGCGAACGATTCGGATATGAATTCCATTGGGATGACATAAACAATTCCTCCGGCGGCAATGAGGAAACCGTCGATAATTCTGGTGCTGACGCTTCTTGGCAATAGCAGACGGAATGTGCTTCCTTCGCCTTTTTTGCTTTCCACAACAATGCGACCGCCTGCCGAATCGATGTTTCGTCTGGCGACATCCATGCCAACGCCGCGGCCTGAAATGTCGGTGACTTTTTCGGCGGTGGAAACACCGGGGAGGAAGAGAAGGTCGATGACTTCGGTGTTCGATAATGTCTGACCGGCTTTTACGATTCCAAGCTCCCTTGCCTTGGCGGTGAGTTTTTCGAAGTCAAGGCCGCGACCATCGTCGGCGAAGGCGACTTCTATCTCGCTGTCGAGTTCACGTACCGACACTGTGACTTTACCGGATCTCGGTTTGCCGAGAGTTGCTCTCAAATCCGGTGGTTCGATTCCGTGATCGACAGCGTTTCTTACGATGTGAGTGAGTGGCGCATCGAGCAGATCGAGATAACTCTTGTCAACCATCACGTCGTCACCGATCATGATTATATCGGCCTCTTTTCCAGCCGATGCAGCGGTGTCGCGGACAAGCCTCGGTGCCTTCTGCAAAAGATTTTTGACAGGAACTTTTCTTATAGAAAGAATGCTGTGCTGAAGGCTGTTTGAGAGCGTACCGAAGGTCTCGATCGTGCGGCGGAGTTCCCGCAGGAGGTCGATGTCGTTTGATCTGGCAGAAAGATTTTTATGGACGAAGTTGAACATCTCTTCGACGACAATCAGCTCCTCCACAAAAGAAAGGAACTGGTCTATGCTGTGCTCGGCGACACGCATCGTCTTTTCCTGTGTGTGTGACGCAGCACCACCAGTATCCTGAGGCTTTTCCTTCGCTTCCGATCCCGCGACTTTACTTGCTGAAACAGACTTCACCCAAAGTGCAGCATTTTTTAACACCTCTATTTTTTCCAAAAGGATTTCGGTAAGCAGAGGATCGAATCCCATTGCACTCATGAATGTGTCGTAGCTGTCCATCGCCTCTTTCACGGTCTCTTCTGCCCCAGATCCGGCGGAGTCATTTTTTAGCAGACCAAGAAGTGCAGCAACGCCATCTTCGAAGGACTCATTAGCCCGCTTCAGCGATGGATTTTTCAGAAGCACCTCAAGACGTGAAAGTTCTTTCGGGACAGTTCCGCCCAATGCCGAAGGCTTGCTGTCAACGGCTGCTCCTATTGCACGTTTCAGTTCGGCGATTGCTTCGCCTGCAAGTGCGCGCTTCGATTCGGGTAGCGCGGTCTCAATGAATTTCAGCTTGTCTATGATCGAGGCGAAGCGGTCTTTTGATCCGGTGTCGGCAGCTTTGGAAATGACCGACTGCACCTTGTCGAAAACCTGCGTGTACTGCGTTTCGTCAATCTGTTCCTCGCCGCCGTCACGCACCGACGAGAGCATCCGGCGAAGCATGTCGAGGCCGGGAAGAAGCGAATCGACAGCTCCGCGAAAGTCGGGCAGCTTGCTGTTTCGCATCATGTCAAGAAGGTTTTCCATGCGGTGAGCGAGCTCTTTCACCTTGAGCAATC
>CAIOZP010000199.1 GCA_903862805.1 uncultured Fibrobacterota bacterium | reverse complement strand
TCACCGAGGGGATTATAAAGATTTTCAGGAGAATATAGAGAAGGATTTTTTTGCCGTAGGAATACGGCAGGATTAACATAGAAAAGAACGTTGCGCGTCTTTTCACTGCGTCTCGATCCGGAAAATCGTAATTTTATTTTTTACAGTTGAAAGGCAAGATTGATGCGTTGGAAAAGAATATCAAAGGTTCGAAACAATAATTTCTTAAGGCTTATTCCATGAAATACAGTATCCTTTCCCCGATAATAATACTTTCGATGTTTCATATTACTTCTGCTTTTCCGCACATTGATCAATCAGGCGCTGGTACATTGGTTTTCCCTGTCGGAGCTCGTGAAAGTGGAATAGGTGAATGCGGAACTGCGCTTGCAGATGATCCGAGTTGTCTCTTTTACAACCCGGCCGGTTTGGGTATAATAAGTGACCACATGAACAATGGCGCAATCAGTGGATTTATTGAGCCAATACTTCCGAGTATGAAGATAAAAGGGCAATGGCATTTTGGCTTGCCATCAATTGTCTGGCAGGACAGAGCGCATTATATAGGCGGATTGGGTTTCTCTGTCAATCATGTAAATGCAAGCAGAGAGTACACGTCAACAATTGTTAATGGCCAATTTTATAGCCAAAGTTCCTATACTCCCAATGGCGCAAATATTTTGGAGGCCCATGGAAATAGAGATAAAACAATTGATTCTATTAATGGAACAACCATTACTACAACAGGCAAATTGGACGAAACCGTTACGGACATTTCTTATGGAAGAGATTTGTTGTTCAATCGCAATACGAAATCGTCTCTTGCACTTGGAATAAGTGCGAAATATGTCAGAAGCGAAGTTTCGGACACGGATTATAATCAGGTCGGAAGAACATTTGCATTGGATGCAACTATGCTTGCCGTGCTTCCACTCGGTTTCAGAATCGGAGGCGGATTTTACAATATCGGGCCGAAAATATCATACAATGGCACAGGGCCAATGGGCTCTTATCCGATACCCTTTTCTGTACGACTTGGATTTGCATGGAAGCATGAAGTTGTCGTATCGGGCATAAGACTCTTTTGCCCGGTATCTACAATCGAGATGAATAGAGAAATAACTCGTAATAACGCTGGTCGTCAACCTGACAATTTTATTCGTGCGATATATGACGACTTGATTTCTGACACACTTGAAAACCGAAGAGATGAACTACAAAAATTCATTCTTCATAGAGGCGCCGAACTCAATATTATGAATACAGTTTCTGTCAGAGTCGGCGGACTCATTGGAGCCGCGGAAGATCGGTATGAAATTCATGAAGGATTGGGAGTAAATGTATTGAATCACATTGCAATGGATTATGTGCGCATATTTTCAACCAACAATAGGCCTCGTAATGGTCAATGGTCCATAAATGTCAATTTGTTTAATCTTGTGAAATGGAGCAAGAACGATTTCTGTTGGTGGAGAAAAGTTTAGGGTATTGTGACCTCTCACATTGACACACTCCCACCTATTCATTATCTCACACACACCTTCAAATATGTAATTATGAAAACCCAAAAGGACATACAAAAATTTCAAAACTGCGCATTCGTTTCGCACCTTCGTAGGAGTTCTGCCAGCATGGCTACTCCGTAGCGAACATCAACTGCATCGGCTATTTCCCAGACAACGGTTCATCAAATGGAATTCCTCCTCTGTCTGTCCGGCCGACACATGCCAAAGATGCTTATTGATTAATTTCGGAAGATCTCTACCTACATCAAAAATTTGCACACATTTCCAAACCCCAGATACTGCAAAACCAAGCATTTGAGTTTTCGCGAACAACTTTTATGCAGTTACCAAAAAAAAAATCGGGCGTTTGGGGCAAAATTGTTCATATTCCAGTTTGAGGGAAGGTTTGTTCCACAAGAAGGGTTTATTCAATGAAGTCAGCAATGTGTCTTCCGGCGGTGGCCGGTCTGTGTGCGATCGTTTTTTCTGTGCCGTCTTTCTCTCAAACTTATGCTACCGGAACCTTCAAAACAAATGCTCCGGCAACAATAACCTGCAAAACCGTTTCGCTTGCAGGCGGCAGTCTCGATACGACATTCACGTTTACCACTACCACCGCAGGCGGCGATTCTGTTCATTTCAGTCTGCCGGTCAATCTTATTCAGAATGGAATCATCGATCGCAATGGAAGAGTTGTGGCAGCCGAAGCTCTCGTTTCCGGAAACCGCTTGGCGTTGAATCTTCCTACGGAATTTGCCGGATCAACGGCCTCTTTGCTTAATCTTTCCGGACGGACAATTGCTTCGGGGCTGTTGAGCAAAACCGGAGCCGCTTCGTTTGATCTGCCTTTCGCAAACGGGGTGTGCATTCTTCATGTGACCGGAAAGCGCGAACTGTCGTCACGAATTATTCTCAACGGACAAAAAAGCCAAATTTCCTTCGGGGAATTATTAGGAAGCGCAAAATCAGGAATTGCTTTGGTTGCCGCCGTGCCCGAAACCGCGCAGTACGATGTGACAGTTACCAGCAACGATGCCGGTTACAACAGCCTTGCCGTTCAAACCATGAAATTTGCGGCCGGAGCAAACGGAATCATTGCATTTACTCTTCCAGTAAACGCAATTCCGGCATCGCAGAAATTCGCGGCGCTGTTTCCACAGTCGGTGTTCGAGTCGATGTTTCCAATGCGCTACGGAATGGGACAATCCGATTCCACTTATATCGCACCGAGCACAGCGACCAACGGTATGGCCGGTTATGACTTCTACGGATACGATCAATGGCTGAAGGCAATCGACACTTTGTCGCAATACACGGTAGATGTTTTCTATCATACCGGCGACCCGACATCGGTGAAGGTGATCCGCACCAGAAAATCCGACAACAGCAAACAGACCTTCTACGGATTCAGCGGATACGATCAAGGCGGCGGCAGCGAAGTTCAACTTGGCGGCACTGTTGATTTCGCAACCTTCTGTAATGTCGGAACCGACGATGTCCGCAAGCTTGAGCTTTGTGCATTCTTTTCAAACGCCTCGCACGAAACGACCGGCGGTTGGGTCGGCGCTCAGATCAGCACATTTGCGTGGGGACTGTATTACATCAGCGAGAATGACGGCAACGCGGGAACCTATGTGGTTGATCAAGCCAACAACAACTACCCTTCTGTCAGCGGACAATCATATTGCGGTAGAGGGCCGTTGCAAATCAGCTACAATTACAATTATGGCCCATGTTCCGAAATTCTTTATGGAACCAAAACCACGCTACTCAATAATCCAGATCTGTTGGCACAAAAAGGAAATGGCTACATAGCGATTATGACTGCGCTCTGGTACTGGATGATCCCGCAGCCGCCAAAGCCATCCTGTCACGATGTCATGTGCGGAGTCTGGACGCCAAGCGCCGAAGACATTACCAATAAACGAAACACTTCTAAATTCGGAATGACAATAAATATCATCAACGGCGGTGTCGAATGCGGCTACGGCACCAACGCAAGTGCACAGGATCGCATCGACTATTATCAGCAGTGGTTCACGCCCAAGTTCGGCGTTACGCCGGAGGCTGACTGCGGTTGCAGTGCAATGCTTCCGTATTGACCAAAGTCTTCGTTATCTGCCGAAGACTCCGCCCCACCATTCGCCTTCGGAGCTTTCGCAGGAGCATGCGAATCCGCGATCCTTCATCCATGCGATGACAGAATCCTTTTCCTCGACGAGGATTCCCGATCTCACGATCAATCCGCCATCGGTCAGAAGATGAGATGCCGGTTCGATGCATGGATCACTTTCTGTGCGGATCATGTTCATCACGATGCAATCGAATTTTCTGCCCTGAGCGAGATCTATTCCGCCGATAAGAAATTCTACGCCTTCGGAATAATCGGTATTCAGAGCCAGATTTTCCGCGAGGTTTTCTTCGCAGTCGGAATCGATTTCGACACCAAGTGCGCTTGCATAACCGGCGAGTTTTGCCGCAAAGCAGAGAACACCGGAACCGGTTCCGACATCGAGCAGAGCACCGCCGTGTTTTCGCGCATTACTCAGAATCGCCTGCGCCGCAAGTCGCGTGGTTTCGTGATGACCCGTGCCAAACGCCATCTTCGGTTCTATGCGGATCCAGGCATCGCCTTCGGCCATCGGTGGCGGCAACCATTCTGGAGAAACCCAGACACCATCGGCGAGTTTCGCTGGTTCCATTGTTTCGCGCCATTTGGCGTTCCAGTCCTGCGGAACGATTTTTTCTATCTCGCTACCGGCATAACCTGATTCCAAAAGACTTTCCCGCGCGGCTTCGGCGGATTCCTGGTCGGTAAAGTAAATGGTGTATCTGGTTTGTCCGGCAGATTCATTTTCTTCAATACCGGCGGGGCTTTCGAGCCACACGAGTCCTTCGACAGATTCGGTATCAGCAGTCGGAAAGGAAATGGAAAAGCGGAAGGTATCAGTCTGCGGCATTACTTGTTCCTGTCTGTCAATTTGGGTTTCTTATCCTTCGGACGCCAGTTGATTTTCTTCGCGTCAAGCCAGACTTCAAATTCGGCAGCGGATCTGAATTTGTCGGTGTGCGGCGGCTCGGTAGTTTCAAAAACGCAGAAAGTATCGTCGGAGGGATATTCGCGGCAGATCATCGGACGATCTTCATAGATTTTGCAAAGACCTTTGCTGTCGAGATGATCGCATTTTGTGGCGAACTCGATGTTCCAGACGCCGCTGTGATCGATGAATACGCTGACGTTCTGATGCGACAGATACCAGCGAATATTTCCGTAGTCGCGCTTGCATGTCGGTTTGTCAATCGCGATTGCGACATGTGAACAGCAGGCTGCGCCGCAAGCCGAGCAGCTGCGATCGCGAATCTCGTGCTGAACGTCACTTGGCTTTTTCTTTGTCATAAAAATTCCTTTTTTTGCTGGTACCAAAAATACAGCCCGGAATAGATCATCTGCATTGCTTATATTTCTATTGTCGCTTATGTGGAGACTGCGCGTGAGTCATGGAATCCTCAGAAAAACTTTG
>CAIOZP010000198.1 GCA_903862805.1 uncultured Fibrobacterota bacterium | reverse complement strand
TGCTCGATACACTTGCGACAAACGAAGATCCTGATTACGATCCGAAAGAAGATCTCGTCGTTCTCAAACAGCTTTGGCTCGAAAAAATTGTAAGCGCGGGCGACTCGCTGTATTCGGGATCGAAAAGGTGATGCACAACGAAAGACCAGCCTCTTGAGCCGTGAAATGTGCTACCAATGCTTCTGGCCGAAGGATCTCTGCTGGTGTCCTTCGATTGTTCCGATGGCGCCGAGAACAAAGTTTGTGCTTCTCATGCATCCCAAAGAATACAAAAAGATCAAGGTCGGCACCGGACGACTCACGCACCTTTCGCTATTGAACAGTGAGATCCACGTCGGCACCAGTTTCGACGACAACACGACGGTTCAGAAGCTCATCGCCGATCCGAAATATCTGCCGGTTCTATTGTTCCCCGGTACCGAAGCGTTGAATCTTTCTGAAAAGCAGTTGAAGCAGAGCGATTTGGGAGATCGTCAACTTTTAGTTTTCATTTTAGATGCGACGTGGATTCTTGCGAAGAAGATGCTTACCGCTACGAAATCTTTGCATAGTCTGCGACAGATAATGTTCACGCCATCTACGCCAAGCCGGTATGTCATAAAGAAACAACCGAATGCACTTTGCCTCTCGACCATTGAAGTGGCCCATGAACTGCTTTTAGCCCTTGAATCATCCGGAATTGACACCTATGAACGCCCCGAACAACTGCTCGAACTCTTCGACAGGATGCAGCAATATCAGATAAAACGGCTGCTCGATCCGCGGCGTAACGGCTACCGCCTTTGGGCGACCGAGCGACATAAGGTTCAACCACCGGTCGCGAATCCCGCAGAACTTCCCTGATGTATATTTCACTCTTAAAATTTTTCTGTCCGACGACGCAGGAAACGCAATGATCGAACCTTCTTGTCCACCTATTTCAAATTGCAGTCTCTCACGTAGTGCCGTCGCCGCCTCCTTTGCTTCCAATTACAATCAAATATCAATCAAAGGATTTCCTGTATGAAGATTCTTGTGCTGAACACAGGCAGTTCATCCGTCAAGTTTCAGGTGCTTGACACGAATACGCAGGCATGCCTTGCATCCGGACTGATCGAGAACATCGGTTCCGAAAACGGTCGTCTTCGCGCAAAACACGGCGACGAAAAGATCGAACGTGATTTCGGTCAGATTGACCATAAGTTCGCTTTGGATGCTGCGGACAAAGTTCTCAACGAAATCGGTGTGGCAAAGGGCGGATACGACGGCATCGGCCACCGTATCGTCAGTGGCGGAGAGAAATTCACAGAGTCAATGCTTGTCACCGACGACGTGGTCAAAGGAATCGAGGACTGCATCGAGCTTGCGCCTCTGCACAATCCTTCGCATCTTGTCGGAATCCGTGAGGCACTTCGCCTCTTCCCTACCACGCCGCAGGTCGTCGTCTTTGACACGGCTTTCCACCAGACCATGCCTGAACATGCCTACATGTATGCAGTTCCGCGCAAGCTCTACGACGAAGCGCATCTTCGCCGTTACGGTGCCCATGGAACATCCCACCGTTTCGTCAGCGCCAAGACTGCCGAAATGCTTGGCAGGCCACTCTCCGAAATCGCGATTGTGACAGCGCACCTCGGCAACGGATGCAGCTGTGCGGCGGTTGTCGACGGCAAGTGTATGGATACGACAATGGGACTTACTCCGCTTGAAGGTCTTATCATGGGCACGCGTTCCGGCGACATTGATCCGTCGGTCTATTCCTTCCTGAACAAGCGTTACGGCTGGGACATTTCGCGTATCAACAACATGCTCAACAAAGACAGTGGGCTGCTCGGTATTTCTGGTTTGTCAAACGATATGCGCACACTTGTCAATGCTTCCGAATCGGGTCACGAAGGCGCGAAGCTCGCAATCGAGATGTTCGCTTACCGTCTTGCAAAACTTATTGCCGGAATGGTCGTCGCACTTGGCCGCAAGCCCGATGCGATCGTGTTTACCGGCGGCATCGGCGAGAATTCGATTCCGCCGCGTATGCTTACGATCAAACACCTTGCCGGACTCGGTTACAAGATCGACGACGCGAAGAATAAAATTCACGGAAGCGCAACCGGCGGCGTGATCACCGCAGACGACAGCCCGATAGCAATGATCGTTCCGACAAACGAAGAGCTTCTTATTGCTCTCGACACCGAAAAAGTAATCAATTCAAAAAAGTGATCTGACGCGGAGTTTTTATGAGCAAGATAATCGCAGTTGTTCCATCGGGCCACAATGTCGGACTGACGTCCGTTGCACTTGGGCTTTTAAATGCGCTCAACAGATCTGGGCACAAGGTCGGATTCGTGAAGCCGATCGCGCAGCCGGTAAAGAATGATCTTGGCCCGGAGCGTTCGACGACCCTCGCCAAAAAACTCTGCAACATTGATCCGCCGACGCCGATTCCTCTTGCCGAGGCGCAGCATCTGCTCTCGACCGGCAACGATTCGATCCTGCTTGAAAACATTGTCGATATGGTTCAGCCGATTTCGTCACGATGTGATGTCGTCGTTGTCGAAGGGCTTATTTCATCTCCGGAAATTTTCTATTCAAAGAACTTCAACCAGCTACTTGTTAAAGCACTCGATGCCGAAATTCTTTTTGTAGCCGCTCCCAACGGACGTGATCCGAAGGAACTCGCCGAAGGCATAGAAATCGAATACCGCGATTTCACCAAAGACTTCGAATCCGGAACCGTGGTATGCAGCTGCGTCATCAACAAAGTAACGCAATCCGACGACGACGACGAATGCAGCAACTCCTCAATTTCGCGGACCAAATCCCGCGACTACGGACTTTACAAACCGGAAGGAACAAGCGAGCAACTTCTCGCCTCCTACAAAGCCGCCGTTGCCGAAAAAGGCATCGAGGTTCTCGGCGTCATTCCGGCAATTCAAGATTTCGTTGCGCCGCGTGTTCACGACTTCGCCGGTCTGATCGAAGCCCACGCGCTTCGCACCGGCGACTGGCTGAACCGCCGTGTCCGCAGCATCGCTGTAATCAGCATGACACTCAACAAAAGCGTCTATTATTTCCAGGATGGTGCACTGATCGTCACGACCGGCGACCGTGTCGAAACAATCGTGGGCGCTTGCATGGCCGCGCTCAACGGAATAAAGCTCGCCGGTATTCTCATTTGCGGCGGATTTGAACAGGATGCGGCGATCATGCGCATGTGCGAACGAGCCTTCGCCGAAGGGCTTCCGCTCCTTGCGCTTCCCTCAAGCACCTACGAAACAGCAGTAAAAATTTCGCGCACTAAAATCGAGATCCCGCTTGACGACAAAGAACAGGCGTCGCGCATCCTCGATTCCATTTCCGATCAACTTGATGCCCGCTGGATTTCCACCGTTACCAAAACTCAGCGTGAGCATCGCGTCAGTCCTCCGGAATTCCGCAGTCAACTGATAAGACTTGCAAAGGAAGCCAACAAGCGAATTGTGCTTCCCGAAGGCGACGAACCGCGCACGATCCGTGCCGCGATCACTTGCTTCGAACGCGGAATCGCACGGCCGATCCTGCTCGGTTCGCATCAGTCAATCCAGGAAGTCGCCGCCCGTCAGGAGCTGGTCATTCCGTCCGACATAGAGATCATCGATCCGTCAACCGTTCGTGCGAATTACATTACCCAGCTTGTCGAGTTGCGCAAGAACAAAGGCATGACTCCCGAACTTGCCGCCAAAGAACTCGAAGACAACGTCATGCTCGGAACAATGATGCTAAAGCTCGGCGAAGTTGACGGACTTGTTTCCGGTGCCGTGCACACAACAGCGAACACGATCCGACCGGCACTCCAGATTATCAAAATGACACCCGACAGCAAATTGGTCAGCTCTATTTTCTTTATGTGTCTGCCGAATCAGGTGCTGGTCTTTGGCGACTGCGCGATCAATCCGAATCCAACCGCCGATGAACTCGCCGACATTGCAATTCAAAGCTACGACTCGGCCGTTGCCTTCCGTATCACGCCACGAATGGCAATGATCTCCTACTCTACCGGTTCAAGCGGTGCTGGTCAGGATGTTGAGAAAGTTACGAAAGCAACCAACCTCGTGCGCGAACGCCGACCCGACATCGTGATCGACGGCCCCTTGCAGTACGATGCCGCAAGCACCGAATCAGTCGCACGCAGCAAGGCTCCGAACTCACCGGTTGCAGGTCGCGCAACGATATACATTTTCCCCGATCTCAACACTGGCAACACCACCTACAAGGCGGTTCAACGTTCGGCCGGCGTTATCAGCATCGGCCCGATGCTTCAGGGAATTGCCAAACCGGTCAACGACCTTTCGCGCGGTGCCTTGGTCGAAGACATTGTCTATACAATCGCCCTCACCGCGATACAGGCAGTTCAGGTCGAACAACGCGAAGCGTTGAGTGCAAAGCAATAAGTTCCGTTCGCAAACGAAAACAGGGAAACAAAGGTTGATTTACAAAATGAGAAAACTTCTGATTTGCGCGGCAATCGCGCTTCTCGCACTCGCGGCAACATCATGCAAAAGTGGCAAGGGCGCGAATCCAGGCATCACCAGTCAGTTTCACGACACAACTGTCACCGCCGGAAGTATCGTGGTGCTCCGCGTAATCGGTACTACATCAACAGGATTGATCACCAACTACCGATGGAGTGCAGATACATCTCTTAAAAAGCCGTCCATTTCCATAATGTCCGACTCATGCATTGATTCTCTCGTCTACACCGTCAGAGCCAGAGCTCAAATTGTTAAACTTGCCGATTCAACCTGCTCCGACACATTCTTTGTCCAGGTCGCCAACAGCGATGGAAACTGGTCAGGGCCCGATACAATCGTTGTGAATACGATCATTGGGAAGCCAGTTGCAAGTTTTCTTCAAGACACGATAATTGCGATTAATGACTCACTGCAGCGGGTTGACATCTCGCCAATGATCGGTGAGCCATACGGAACTGTTGTAAAAAATGTTTGGCGGATCGTTCCTCCAAGCAAAGTAGCGTTTGATACCACTACCGATGCAACGACACTTTACGACCGCAAATTCAATACTTCCGGAATCTGGAAGGTCTATGTCAAATCAAATGGCAATGACGGTTCGTGGACACAATCCGACTCGACAAAATGGGCGGACTCGGTGGTGTATCATGTGATGGACAGTTCCGAAATCATTCCGATATTCAGAACGCCCATCGAAGATGACACTTTAGTTGCCGGAAGCATCTTCGAAATATAAGCAGGTGAATCAACAATATTTGGTACCATAAGCTAAAGACTTTGGATGAAGAATGGGACAGC
>CAIOZP010000197.1 GCA_903862805.1 uncultured Fibrobacterota bacterium | reverse complement strand
TTACTATACGCTAGGCTGGGCAATCAGCACTTATTACGATCGCCCTGAGCATTTCAAAACGATGGTACGCCAAGCCATGACCGCCGACTTCGGCTGGGACAAAACCGCTGTTGATTACCTGGCACTGTTCGACGATGCTATTGCAGCGAAGCAGGATTATGACAGAAGATGTGCGGGCGCGTGACGTTCTCTTTTTGTCAACGAGCGAAACGAGCTTTTATATTCCTCAACGGGCAGGAAATAATTTTCTGACGTTCTGTGAACCGCACGTTGGTTCGCCGTCGAAAAATAACAGGGGCAGAGATGTCGAAAAACATAGATCGCAGTAACTGGCACTACAACGACTACATGGACGAAGCCTGCATAATCGTAGGCAATTTCCTTAAAAAGGTTTTTCTGGAGGTTCGCATTGACGGCCCGGCAATCACGCCGGATGAAATCAATGCACACCCGACAATGCTTGTTAGCTCACACCGCAGCCACCTCGACTATATTCTTCTGGGAATAATTTTCAACGCAAAAGGTCTGCGTAATCTGCGTTTCGCGGCAGGCGACAATCTCACAAGCATGCCCTGGGTCGGAAGACGTTTCGTCTCGTATGGCGCGTTCTCTGTCTATCGTTCAAAAGCAAACAGCCGGAGTTATTTCTTTGACCTCGCCGAACAGGTGACTGGCATGATGACCTCCGGTGAAAACGTGATCGTCTTTCCCGAAGGCGGTCGCAGCTATTCGGGTGCGATGCTCGAAATGAAAAGCGGCATACTCGCTGCAACCATCATGGCCGCAGGACGCATGCCCGACAAAACCTTCCGCTACATTCCAATGACCGTTGTTTACGACGAACTTCCCGAGCTCGCCTACTTCGGAATGCTTGACAAAGGGAAACGTCTTCGCGCTGAATCAAAAGACGGAATAAAAAAGATTCTTGGAAATCTATACTACTTCGGCGCAGACCTTTTCGCCTTCGGAAGCCTGATGCTTCTGTCGCGTTTCGGCCGCCGCTACGGCAAGGTTTATGTTGACTACGGTAGTCCTATCGATGTGCGATCCATCGTTGACGTCGAAGGAAATTTTGCCAAAGGTTCCCGCAACGAGTTCCTCGGACACCGCGCATCAATTGGCGCCGCCGGTGATAGTCTTCTGAAAAAAATCACTGCACTTTATCGTGTTCTGCCATCGCATGTGTTGAGCGCTGCTCTTGACGGATGCTACTCGGCCGGCATGAGCGATCTTGTCATCCGTGTAAAAACGATTGTCGAAAAAGCCGAAGCCGCCGGACGCAACCTTATCAATGTAAAAGGTAAAAGCGCCGAAGAAATTATTGAGGAAGGTCTCGTTCTTCTTCGTCGATACAAGGCCGTCAAGCGCACCGACAGCGGCGTGCGGGTCAAAAAAATGCAGATCATTTCATATCACGCCAGAACTCTTTCCGGCATCGGCGCCGACGGCGTTCAGTTTACAGAAAGCGAAAACGCGGAGGACAAATCATGATTGCTGTCACAGGCGGCGCCGGTCTTATCGGCAGTGCAATTGTCTGGCGTCTGAACCAGCTCGGAATTGACAACATAATAATTGTCGACCACCTCGGAACCACCGACAAATGGCGCAACCTCGTGCCGCTTCGTTATGCAGATTACTTCGAGCGCGGTGAGTTCCTTGAGAAGATCAATGCCGGACATTTCGATGGGCAGATCGATGCAATTTTTCACATGGGTGCTTGCTCGGCAACGACCGAACGCAACGCGACCTACCTTGCCGAAAACAACTACCGCTACACGCTCAATCTCGCGCAGTGGTCGATTGATCATGGCGTGCGTTTCGTCTATGCATCGAGTGCCGCAACCTACGGCGAAGGCGACAGCGGCTACTCCGACGATCCGGCCAAAATTCTTTCGCTCCGGCCGCTCAATGCCTATGGATATTCGAAACAGCTTTTCGATATGGCAGCTCTAAAACGCGGCTGGCTCGATAGAATTGTCGGCCTGAAATTTTTCAACGTGTTCGGGCCGAATGAAGGCCACAAAGGCGACATGCGCAGTGTGATCAACAAGGTTTATCCGCAGGCAAAGAGCGACGGTCTTATCAAACTGTTCATGTCACATCG
>CAIOZP010000196.1 GCA_903862805.1 uncultured Fibrobacterota bacterium | reverse complement strand
AGCGCAAACAGGCTGAAGAGCAAACAAACGATGCAATGAGATATATCCAGACAATACTGCAGACTTCTCCTTTAGGCATTGAGACCTTTAAAGCCACCGGAGAAACAATTTCAGCCAATGATGCAATTGCTCGTATCGTGGGAGCATCAATAGAACAGCTGAAACAGCAAAATATCAGGGACATTCAATCGTGGAAGCGCTTCGGTCTGTTGGAAGTTGCCGAGCGCGCTTTGGCAACAGGAGAAGTGCAGCGCCATGAATATCGTATGGTGACAACCTTTGGAAAGCACGTTGATCTCGATTGTCTATTTGTCCCATTTACGTTCAGTGGCGAGCAGCACTTGATGCTTACAGTGCTTGACATAACCGAACGCAAAAAAGCGGAGGAGGAACTCTCATATTCAATGTCATTAACAAATGCTGCACTCGAATCGGCAGCCGATGGAATTCTCATCGTAGACAGAAAAGGCGATATTGCCCGTTGGAACCGTAAATTTGTCGAGCTTTGGCATATACCGAACGAACTTTGTGTAACGCATATCAAAGATCCGGTACTCAACTTCGTTTGCGGCCAAATGGCACAACCGGAAGAGTTTTTGGCCAAGGTCATGGATTTGTATGAACACCCGGATACTTCCAGCCAGGATCTACTCCAGCTTGCAGATGGACGTATATTTGATCGCCACTCCTATCCGCTGAGGATGGGGGATGAGATCGTTGGCCGCTTCTGGTCATTCCGTGACATTACAGATCAAAGGAAACACGAAAAAGAACAATTGAAAATAGAAAAGCTTGAATCACTGGGAGTCTTGGCAGGTGGTATTGCCCATAACTTTAACAATATTCTCACCGGTATCATCGGCAATATTTCCCTTGCCGAAATCTTCCTTGACCCTGGCCACAAGTCCTATAAGGCACTTATTGAAGCCGAAAAAGCATCCGTTCGTGCTTCCGAGCTTGCACAACAACTCCTGACATTTGCCCGAGGCGGCGAGCCGATAAGAAAGATCACATCTCTCCAGAACATAGTAACTGAAAGCATGGGGCTTGTGCTCAGTGGATCAAACGTCAGAGGGATAATTGAAATACCTGATTCGATTCATGCAATCGATGCCGATGAAGGACAAATGAGCCAAGTATGCCACAACATCGTCATCAATGCTACGCATGCTATGCCGGGTGGCGGAACTCTGACCGTCACGGCGCGCAATGAAACTATCGGCTCCAACAACCCTATGAATCTCCACCCCGGACCTTATGTGTGCGTAGCATTTTCCGATGAAGGATGTGGTATTCCTGATGATATTCTGAAAAAAATCTTCGATCCATATTTCACAACCAAAGCAGATGGAAACGGCTTGGGTCTGGCGTCGGTCCACTCGATTGTGAGCAAGCACAATGGCTACATAGAAATCAATTCGCGTGTTGGTAAAGGAACCACCGTCACAATATATCTTCCTTCGATTGGTGCAACATACTCGCATTATCAATCTGAATCAGTCGTCCAGGCTCCGGGCCTCCATTTCGGCGGCCCTATTCTTGTCATGGATGACGAGGAGAGTATCAGGGACCTGTCTTCAGAAATGTTGGAATATCTGGGATATCATGCAACGACGTGTGAAAACGGGGAAGATCGGAAGAGAGTCGTGTATGGAAAGAGTGTCTTCGCCTGTGTAGATCTCGGTGGTAGCCGTATAATT
>CAIOZP010000195.1 GCA_903862805.1 uncultured Fibrobacterota bacterium | reverse complement strand
GGATTCTTTGCACAACAGCAGAATTCTTGACTTTCGCACCGAAAGAGCGGTTCAGGTTCAAAAGCTTATGTCAGATTGTCCCGCCTTTGACAGCAGCATAATGTCTTCACCTAAAACGGCAATCCGATTGCTGGATGTCTGGGAATACGCCTGGACTCAAACCCGCGAAAGAGGATTTCGCGTCACATTTGGCGGTGAAATAACAGAAAAATGTACTGTTACAGGTAAAACTCAGGACAGCGGGAGCATTTACAATTACTATTATCCTGTAGATACAAGTACCGCAAATCCTGATTCGATTCTTTATGCAGATCTTCCTGATTCGGCGATTCATCATTATGGCTACGGGCCAGCATTTCGATTTGCAACTCCGTTTAAGGGCATCTCGGTTTTGCTTGCCGCGCGTAAACCGCTGGCGATGCACGGGCAATTCAATTTGGATCTAACAGGAAGAATCGGATTCGATTCTGCGGAAGCATTAGCCGGATATATTGGCGCAGTGGCTAAAGTGCTTTGGTATCCGACCTATCGGACAACATTATCGCTTCAGCTTTCACCATCGTATGCAAAGCATTATTGGTCATCGAAAGATATTAGCTGCGATTCGTTAAGCTGCCCCGCAACCGGATCAATTGCATATTTCGTTTCGCCGTATCTCAGCATCAATGGAAGCCTCTCCGGAAATGTCAGTCCTGTCTATATTCATCGGCCAAAAGAATATTGGCGGCGATCGGCTAACTATTCCGCAATGCTTGGATTCAGCTACAATTTCTATTGAGATTGTTTTGATTTACTTGAATGGGAGTAGTTACATTTTAGCGTTTGAAAGCAATGGGGCATGTGACTTCGGTTACACTACTTGGCTGACCGAGTGGATCAAATTTCCAGGTTTTGATTCTATCGGTAAGCGTTTTTTCGAAATCCGGATCGTCCAGAGTTGAACCAATAACGTTCGCAAAGAGAACATTTCCTGTTCCTAAAATCATTATTTTAACGTTGACTTGACCACCTTCATTTGGCTTGTTGTTTTGCCTTTTTGCAAATGCAGAATAAAAATAGGAAGAATCATTCTGCACCTTTTCTGCCACAATCTCTCTTAAGGTAGGTGCATGAGTATTTGCAATCAGCCAGGGAATTCCGCCAAACGGCAGCCAAGGAGATTTACTGCGATATGTGATGGATGGTGCATATGGAATTGATATTCCGGATGGCCCAGAACGACATAATAGCCTGAGATAAACATAACAGCTGTCTTTGATTGGGCAAAATCGTTTCGACTGAAAAACAACCAATGGGTTTAATGTCAATAGTGATGAAGGCTCTGTTCGTGCAATTGTTCTATTGAACAACACGTGTCCATCAGGAAATATAAAAAACTGACATTCAGAGGTTTCATTGGGTCGATCCGGATATTGCAATGAGCGCGTAAGAGAATCCTGAATCAGTTTTATGATTTCAGGTTCTGCGGAATTAAACCAAGTTGATATCGAATCGATTTCACGACCATGTAATGCTGATATGTCGTTATTCAAACATGCAGCGTTATCGCCATCTTCCTTTGAATATGTTGTAGCAAATTGTCCTCGACACAGCAAAGAGTTCACCGCGTCATCAACAAGCTCTTTCTCATCATCGGCGGTGGTATCATCAACATCAAAGGATACTTCAAATTCAGACTTGCCGTGTGCAAGAACAATTTTACGATGATTGTCCAAATACATGAATGCGAATGAAACATTTGTAGCTCTTCGTAGTCCCGTATTGAAAGAAACACTCACCAATGACATTGGAGAATTTGAGATGGGAGCATTATTGAAGTTATAGGAGTCGCGGCTTTTCGTTTGCACATAGCTGAGGTCTTCAATAAACAAAATCACATCGGCACTACTGTCGCTGACAAAATTCACTTTTGAGGGATTAGGAAGCATGAACTTAAACGAAGATCCCTTGGAAACTTCCATTACCGTGTCTTTTACACTCAATGGGATTACAAAATGTGACAATTTTATTGGATCAAATACCGACCGCCGAGATAGCTCTTTGGCAATCCCCGATGCCAAAGAGTTTAAGTAACCATCTCTCGCCAAATCCAGTTCACGGGAATGTGCCGAACCTAAAAAAGGTAGCTTCGGATCAACAAGTATCGGAGCAATCGCAAGGTGAATAGATTCTTCCGGCAACGGAAAGGCGGAATAGTTTACAGCGCAATTATCCGATTGACCAAATAAAAGCATTGTGGCAACAACAATGGGATTAAACATAATTCACCTTCATCAATCATCAAATTACAGTGGAAAAATTCTCTGGTACTAAACCTAAAATATTACACTCAATACCACCAATCAACCCAAGCACCAAAAAATTTCCCTCAGGCACCAACACTTTTCTGCAAACTCATAAAAAATGTCGCTATAGTTCTGCACCGAACGCTGAATTTGAAGATGCTTTACCTATTCAAATTCGATCATCAAAACATCTTACGATTCAAAAAACGGCCACGAGTAAACACGCTATGGTTGGCTGGGGGCATGGGACAATTTTCGGGCTCATGCCAATGACCGCTTTTGCCACCGGCCCAATCAGTCTTTTTATCACAAAGATCACCAGTAACGCGTTGACGATGGCATGTGAAGCGTTTCGGTATTCCTTTTTTCTTTGGCGAAGGGCATTGGCCATTTCGAAATCGGGGGGAATCCCTCAAAAGTATGAGGGGACTGGTCGCCAGACGGGGGGACTGATGAAAATAATGGCGGGAATTGACAGACTTGTAGGGAGATCGCAAATCCGGATGGGGGGAACCATCATCCAGACACTCCAAACACTTCGCCGACAGTCGGGGGAAGAAAAAAAAGAGGCGACATCTCTTATCAGACATCGCCTCTTTCGATCTTGGTTCTCAAACGTGAATCAAACAGCTTCGACAGCCGTAATCTCCGGAACAACCTCGCGGATCACGCGCTCGACACCCATCTTGAGTGTCATCTGGGCACCCGGACAACCGGCACATGCTCCACGGAGTTTCACCTTTACCACTGTGCCGTCGAGTTCAACAAACTCAACATCACCACCATCCGCCTGAAGCATCGGACGAACTTTTTCGAGGGCGGCTATTACCTTTTCTTTCATCATAATCTCCTTTTCGATTACATTTTTGGTCTTCGGGCAGAGAATATAGTTATTGTATGTTTTGTGGTGAATCAGGAATGAAGCGACAGAACACCTGCATTCGAGCCTGCCAGCGACACTTCCTTTTACCTGCAATTATGGATAAATGTATTTTAGCCTCGCAAAACAGCTAATTACAAAATCTTTTCAGTTACAAAAGAGAAAATATGAGCAGAGTAGGATTTATCGGATGGCGCGGGATGGTTGGTTCCGTTCTGATGGAACGCATGGCGGCGGAGTGTGATTTTGACGGATCGTTCGAGCCGATCTTCTTCTCTACCTCGAACGTAGGTGGACGCGCGCCGGATGTTCGCGGAGCCGATCCGAAGCTCGGCGACGCTTTCGACATCGCAGTTTTGTCGAAGCTCGACATCATCGTGACCTGTCAGGGCGGCGACTACACCAACGAGGTTCATCCGAAGCTTCGCGCAAACGGCTGGAACGGTCTCTGGATCGATGCGGCGTCATCGCTCCGCATGAAAGACGATGCGGTGATCATTCTCGATCCGGTCAATCGCAATGTGATCGACGCCGGACTCAAAAACGGGATCAAGGATTATATCGGCGGCAACTGTACGGTCAGTCTTATGCTCATGGGACTCGGTGCGCTGTTTGAAAACGGCTGGGTCGAGTGGATGAGTACCATGACCTATCAGGCGGCATCGGGTGCAGGTGCGAAAAACATGCGCGAGCTCGTGAAACAAATGCGCGCAATCGGCAATGTCGATGCGTCAATGCTCGAAAGCGATTCGGCGATCCTCGACCTCGACCGCAAGGTTACGTCGATCATTCGCGACGCATCGTTTCCCACCGAAAATTTCGGCGCGCCCTTGGCCGGAAGCCTTATTCCCTGGATCGACAAGTGCTGGGAAAACGGTCAGACCAAAGAGGAATGGAAAGGCGTCGCCGAGACGAACAAGATCCTCGGCACCACGAAGCAGATTCCGATCGATGGACTTACCGTTCGCATCGGTGCAATGCGCTGCCACAGTCAGGCCGTGACGATCAAGCTGACGAAAGATTTTTCCATAGAAGAAATCACCGAAGCGATCAAAGGCTACAGCCCGTGGACGAAGGTTGTCGAGAACACGAAAGAGGCGACTCTGCGCGAGCTTTCACCGGCGGCGGTCAACGGCACGCTTACGGTTCCGGTCGGGCGCATCCACAAGATGAACATCGGCCCGGAGTATCTTACGGCGTTCACTGTTGGCGACCAACTGCTCTGGGGCGCAGCCGAACCTTTGCGCCGCATGTTGAGAATCGCTTTGGGAAAGGCTCTCTGAGTTTTTTCCAACAGTAGCTATATTCGCCATATCTGTGGAGGTATCATGCATTCAAAACTGACGCCCAAAATGAGTACCAATTCCGTCCGCAAAGCGAAAGCTTATGCAGAGGCGAACAGCAACACTCTTTCGAATTTTGTAAAAAACTTTTTGACGCTTTGCCAACATCGTCAACTACCGCCGCGGGTGCCGTTCCACCGATAGTCGGATCTCTTTTCGGTGCGATAGAACCTGATGGTGTGCTTGTTGATGATTATGCCGACTATCTGAAACGGAAATATCGTTGATATGGACAGGGTTTACATCGATTCAGATGTGATTCTTGATCAATTTCCTGTGTAGATCGACTTTTCTATTTGATGTAAGGAATATCTCGCAGCAAGATTTCCTGTTTCATAATCCGCATATTGTTCTCTCTCTGTCATAAACACCCCCATTTCCTTACAAAACCCGATGCGCGAGTTTTCCGTAAGCAATTTCCTTTGTTCAGCACCGGCCTTTTAGTTATCTTGCAGGCAAAAATCATTGGAGTTTTATGACAAAGGGCGGCCGCGTTCACGGCATCAGGATTAAACTGCTGTACTTCATGCTGTTTCTGGCTTTCGGAATGAGCAGTCCATATTCTGCGATATTTTACCGGCATACACTCACCCGACCAGACGGCACAACCGATCTGAACCTGATCGGGCTGATCTACGCGGCGATGCCTTTTGTCGGACTCGTTACGTCAATGTGTGCCGGTGTAGTTGCCGATGCCCTCAGGCTCGGACGCAGACTTATCACGATCTGCTGTTTCGGCGCGTCGGTTTTTTCGTTTGCGATTGCGTGGGGAGTCGGCGACCTTGCTCTGCATTGGTCTTTGGCCGCTAAGTTTTCTCTGCTGTTTGCGCTGCTCGCAGCCATGACGGTTTTCAATTCGCCGGTGGGATCTCTTCTTGATGCCGAGACGCTGCGGTTTCTCAATACCGAAAACCGACGCGAAGACTACGGATCGCACCGGCTGTGGGGAACTCTCGGCTGGGCTGTTGGCACGCCAATCATGGGCTGGCTTCTTATGAAGTTCCCGCCTGCAATCATGTTCTACGCCATGTCGGTCGGATCATTTCTGATGGGCATTGCATCAATCGGCGGCGTCGAGGCAACGCTCAAGCGCACACGCGAACCGATCCAGTGGAACCGGCTTCTAAAGGATAAGACCTTTCTGCTGTTCCTGATTTTCCTGTTCTTCTATGGAATGGTGATGAGCGCGACCAGCAATTTCTTCAGCTACTTTTTCGAGGACGTGATGCATTCGAGTTTCGAGACAGGCATCATATTCTGCGTCTGGACTTTCCTCGAAATTCCGATCATGTACTGGGGCGCAAAATTAGTATCCAAATTCGGGCCGCGCAAACTGCTTTTAGCCGGATTGATCTGCGGAATTGTCCGCTATATTCTCTTTTCCTTTTTCACGATTGACACGCCGTTCGTTTACAAGTTCCTGGCGTCGCTCGTCCACGGCCCGGCCTTTGGCCTCACATTCCTCGGATTGATGCACTTCCTCGATCAGCGCGCACATCAAACCATGAAGGCAACATACGTGAGCATCTCGTCGATGGTGCAGGGATCATTCGCGGCTTCACTCGGTGGCTGGCTCGGAAGCGTTATAATGGGATCGTTCGGCGGTCGCGGGATGATGCTATTCTCGGCCCTCACATTTGCAGGGCTGTTCGTCTTCATTTTGGTTTTCGTGAAACTTCCGGCGGAAACCGACGTCGTGAAGTAATATCTCTCTCTACTGCATAGACCCGAAGGGAATAGGCTACAGGCACGATTTGATTCAGTGCGTGTAGGTCAGCAGAAGGATTTCTGCTCCAATTTTTCTCTCAATGGCGGCCCGCATCTGTTCATAATGGGGGCAAGCGAATCCTATCGGATTACCATGGGAAATACACGAAGCAAGGACTATTGCATCGGCACCTCTGTCAACCAGCATTTTTGCCCTTGTAACGGCTCGCTTTCCCGGACAGCCACCACAGCTCACGAAACCAACGATTTCCGTGGGGCCAAGTTCTTCAAAAGCATGAGACCCGTTTGTCGCAACGAGAAAATCGCTTGTTCCAGGACAAAGATCCTCTGTCTGCTGACAACGAATTATTCCCGCCTTTTTCCTCATGAGTCCCTCGCGTTTCCAAAGTGATTATCAATAAGTACAGATCACCCTGTACTTCACCACCACGTTTCCATCCGCCGGAACACTTACCGTGCACACGCCGGTTCCCGCGCCGGTCTTCTTGAACGGCTGTGAACTCTGAACGATCTTCCACTCGCCGTAGAAATGTTCATTGAGATTCAGCGTAATTGCGCTCTTCTTATGATTGCGTACCGAAAATTCCCACGCAGTTTCGTGCTCGCGATCGGAGTGACGAACGTAGTCGGTCTGTTTTTTCACCGCGACAATATCGAAAGCCTTGCCGATTGACAAATGCAAATCCTCGTTTTCGGGAGTGTGTTCGATGGCGTCTTCACCGGCGAAGATCTGCGTTCCGGCGTTGTCGCGTTTGTAAACGCGCACTGTGCCTTTCGGCATCGGCATTCCAAGGTTGTTCTCTTTGCTGTTGCGGAAATTGATCGTCACATCGACCGGAAGTTTTGTGCTGTCAGAACCGCTGCGATAATTCCACGGCGACGATCCACCATCGACCGAAAACTGCTTCACGGCATTGACGTTGGAAGCCGCGAGCAGACTCACCTGTTTGGTCTGGTTATCGTGAAGAGACGTTTTGAAAGGCAGGGTATAAAGGTGATATTCAAAGAAAGATTCTTCTGTGGGCATCGCTCCACCGGCCATGTCTTCCATCATTGCCTTCGCCATGTGTCGCGCCATCGGAGCCGGCATTACATTTTCGGCAACACGGTTGACATCACCTGCAACGAGTTTAAGCGTGGCGTTGTCGAACGACGCACCCGATTGGTTGTTGAGCGTTATCCAACCCGACAGATCAATCTTGCTGTCGGATGAATCGAGCACCGCAACATAATCGGCACTCCACGACATTCCGCTTGTCAGATACGAAATGTCGAGGGTCTGCTTCGATTTGCTGCTGGTGCAGATCCAGTCAAGCGTCGGAACAGAGAAGAGATTCTCTGGGATTTGCGGAAGAATCACCTGTCCGGGATAACCGAGACGGATCTGGTCGCCGATTTTATAGACCGGCCCTTCGTTGTTGGAAATAAGCGTCGCGTCGATCATCTTCGATGTGTTGGTGTAGTCATTGCGATCTTCGATCTTCACCTGCTTGCCGACGTATTTGGTCATCAGTTTGCTCGGCGAAATAAGATCGTATTCGTAGTTCTGCTCAATCACCGAAAATGTTTTGGGATCATCAAGAGCCTTTACCAGCACCGTCGCTGAATTGATGTTCGAAGCGACATCGCCACATCGCAACTCGCAGCGGCCATCGGTTGGAAGTGTCACCTTTCTCGTCTCGCGAACAAGACCGAGGTTCGAGTTGTAAATCGTAATCGAGGCGTCGCTGCGATCAGCGGCGGTGCTTGACACAAGCGAATTTTTGTCGGCGGCGAAGCAGATTCCTGCACCGGCAATTACCAGTGTAAGCAGAGATTTCATGCAGTCCTCCATTGAAACTTATTTGTTGACATATGCGAATTCATACAAGAACGAGGTGGATGTCGAGTGCTTTGACGCTATGCGTGAGTGAACCTACAGAAATAAAATCAACACCGGTTTCGGCAACGGCGCGGATTGTCGTTTCGCTGATGTTGCCGCTGGCTTCGGTCTCAATTGCAAGCCCGGAAATGCGCAGTTGGTCAACGCAAATCTTCATTGCTTCACAGCTCATATTATCGAGCATGATGCGGTCGGGTCGTGCCGAAACCGCGTCGGCAAATTCTTCGACGCTTTGCACCTCAACCTCGATTTTCATCTGCCTGCCGGATGTTTTCAGCCAGTCTTTTGCGCGCAGAACCGCGGCACCCGGCCCGCCAGCGGCTTTGACGTGCGTGTCTTTTATCAGGATCATATCGAACAATCCGAAGCGATGATTGCATCCACCGCCAGCAAGCACCGCCGCCTTTTCAAGCTGACGCAAATTCGGAATGGTCTTTCGTGTGTCGAGGAGGCGCGCTCCTGTTTTGTCAACCAGATTGACAAGATGCGAAGTGGCGCTTGCAATTCCGCAAAGCCGCTGAAGCAGATTCAGCACAAGCCGTTCGCCGGAAAGAATCGTGTGGATCGATCCTTCAACCTCGGCAATGACAGTTCCGGCAGAAAGCTTTGCTCCGTCTTCGAGAAGCACTTTTACAATTGCCATTTTGTCAATCTCGGCAAAGATTGGTTCGACGAGATAAGATCCAGCAAGGACCCCGCTTTCCTTGGCGCGTATGATGGCTTTAGCCTTGGTACCAGCGGGAAATATTGCTGCCGTCGTCACATCGCCAAATGTTCCAAGATCTTCAGAAAGTGCCGGACGGATTATTTTTTCGATGACAATATCCAACTCGCATTTGTCAATCATTTGTAGCCCCATTTCAAACCGAACTGCATCTGGATTATGTGGTCTCCGGCTTCGATATTGTTGTTGAAGCCACGCGAACCGTCAGCGGTGTTCATGTCGAGATAAGTAAAAAGGACATTGCCGAAAAACGCCATTTTCAGGAAGAACGGTTCTGTAAGGAAATCAAGTCCGGCACGAAATGTCCATGAAGCAAAGTAGGTTCCGACTCGCGGAAAAAGTCCGCCGTTCGGCTGCTCCGCCCAGATGCGGGCGTACTTGAATGCCGGGACAAGGCGTTCGTCAATTCCGGCACTTATTCGCAACGAGAAATTCTTTTTGCTGGTGCTGTCATCCTGACGCCAGCTTGATTTGGTCACATTAAGGCCGCTTTGATCCGGCCCTGTCGGTTTCATGAATGTGTAAGCTGCAACAACGTCCTGCTTGTAATCGATCCCCATCGAAATTCCGCTTGCCGGAGAAAAACCGAAACCGATAGCGATACCGGCAGCGCGTCTGTTTTGCGACAGAAGTAAATCGGGGGTTTCGTACCACGAGGTGGTATCCCCGACGGTTGTGTCGATCTCTTGTCTGGTTGTCATGTAGCTGCTGCTCATATATCCGTCGCAGATTTTACCGCGCTCGACTTCCCATGCGGCGGAGATTCTGAACCGGTTGAGTTCGAGCTGGATATCCGGCACCCTGCACATCCATGAACCGGGGAATTTTCTTGCATACTGACCCATGATCACCAGCTCTATATCCGGTGTGATTTGTGCGTCCAGACCAATGCCCAATTCCATCGCGTGAAAAGACGATTTCGCCGAATCTTTACCGGGTGCCATTATTTTGCCGAACCCGTCGGCCGAGTCGAGCTTGACAAAACGCGATTCCGTCGGATCGACGCTGCCGCCCATCTGGTTGAAGTCGAAATCATAACCGATGTTTGCGAAGGTGATTCCGGGATGAATTGATAGATTCAAACCGCCGACCAGCGGACTTGCCAGATCGGAAACGAATGCCTTGAATTCAGCGTTCTCGTTGTGCAGGTCTATGAGAAGTCCGGTCGGCCTCACTGCTGACTGAAGATTTTGAGCATCGAAATGACTGACTATCAATCCCTCGCCGAGGCTGAGATCTTTTATATACCCGACATGCAAATACCGATTGGAGTCGGCGGTGCCGAGATCTGCGTAATCAATCTTTTCGAGAATGCTCCGAAAGGTGCGAAAATGCGGGCTGAAAACAGCATTGGCATCTTTTGAAAACGGCAACCGCAATCCGAATGCACCGACCGGCCCATGAACCGACGCCCCGATTTCTTCCTGATGATAAAAACCTCCGGCCACCGCTCCGCCACCGGCAGCATCAGCTTCAAATCGATTGTTGATCGGACGCGCCGCAACTCGAACAGAATCGAAATGACGGGTCGCAGTTATGCTGTCGCCTTTGGCAACGGCCGTGAAAATCTTGTCGCCGCCGAAGATCTGCTTCGCAACCTGATCCTCCGAAAGAAGATCCCGCTTGTCGTTGGTATTCGACTGCGTCTGGCCAGATGCGCCTTCGTCCGTTGGAGTAAGTCCTGCGGCCGTTATTTCTTTCTTGATCAGCTCATCGCCAAAAAAGTGCGACAATACGGCGACGTGACGATTGGTGAGATAAAGCGGCGAAGTCGGTTCCTTGCCGGGAAGAATGATTGTAGTGAATCCTTTTTCAAGCGGACGGCTGTTTTGCTGTTCGATGTTACGAATCTTCGTCGTTCCTTCGAGCGACTGGAAACCGGTGTTGCCTGTTTTGGATTCGACAATCGCCGACATGGTTCCGGAATCTATCGCGGCCATTGCATTCGAGGTAAAAACATCGACTGGTGCATGGGGTGTTTTTACAAGCACACCGCCGGTGAACATTGTTACTACGGTTCGTGTTGACTGTGGCGTTGGGCTCTTTTGTGAAAGCAGAACGCGGGTGTTGGGGCCGAGAAGAATAATTGCACCTTCCGGCGACTGGAGAGCGATCTTCGATTGGTAATATGTCTCGACAATGTCGTTGACTTCTGCCACATCGCCGAGGTTCATGTTGTCCCACAAGCGGGTACTGGCTCTCTGGATTTTCGCCGTTCCCTCAAGCAGAACCGCTTTGAAACCGGCATTGGCTGCAAATGCTTCCTGCGCTGGAAACAGATACAGCACAAAGATGAAAACAGCCGCGAGTTGCTTTACAAATGAAAATGGCCGGTTCATCGACAAAGATTTCCCATGGCTCAATCGATCGATTCCATTGCCTCGGCAATCGTATGCCTGCCGAAATCTCCGTCTTCTACAAGATCAAGCTGAAATTGGATCAACGCCCGTTCCGTTTCGTCCGAAGAAAGCTCTTGAGCTGCTGCGGCCAATTTTGCAAGCTCATCGAAATTTCCACAGCGTCGCATCATGTCAATCAGCAACAAAAGTTCGGCAACTTCACCCTTGGCAAAGTGCTGATGCTTTTCCCGTGCCGAGAGGTACATGGCAATCGCACGATGTCTTGCAATCAGGGCATGATCCCCATGCGTTCGGTCGTCTTCGCAGATCCATGTTGCAAGCTTTGCCCACGTGCCGGCCGCGGAAAAATCCCCGGCATCCTCGGCGATAAACGAAGCGCACATAAACGCCGTAGCGGTATCGGGCCAAGATCTATCGGCAAGTTGTTTTTTATAGCGTTCACTTGCAATCGAAACCGCGGCCGATTCAACAGCCCTTGAAATATCCTGACTGCAATAACCGCAACTGATGCATCGCTGCATCATCATGTAAAGGCTTGACCGATAAGAATCGGATGGTCGTCCGTCGAGTTCGTATGGCTTCCACAAGCTGCGCATACCCATCTCGACCTGCGCGCTTTTTGTGCCGCAGACCTTGCAAACCTGTTGATTAAAACCGACTGTCGTCATTGAGTTATTCCGTCAGAGAACCATACTCATTAGGATCGCATCATCACCGTCCGGATAGTAATTCCGTCTGCGGCCACACTCGGCGAATCCACATTTGGAATATAGTCTTATTGCAGGCAGATTGGTGGATGCAACTTCAAGAAAGCACGATTGACAATTGCGAGAGATTGCGTTATCAAAAAATGCGTTCATCAGGATCTTCCCGACGCCAACGCCACGATGTTCCGGCAGTGTTGCTATTCGCAGGAGTTCCGCCTCGCCAGCCACACTTGTTCCGAGCAAAAATCCGCAGGCCGATCCTTCACGTTCAGCGATTATCCCGAAGCCCGTTCCGCTTGACAGATGCGATTCTATCTGTG
>CAIOZP010000194.1 GCA_903862805.1 uncultured Fibrobacterota bacterium | reverse complement strand
GTTGTGGATGAGCACTAGGAATGGCCGGATTTTGAGCATTTAAAATGGCCGGAAAGCGGTCATTTAGTGCTGAGTGCGCATAATGCTGGCCGGTTGCCTGATAACAGGCAATCGGAAACATAGTTTTTGGCGTGTGTAAAGATTGTTTTTATTAAAAAAAATGAATTGGAGACCATGCCATATCAGTCCGAATATATCTGCCCGGCGTATAGTTCATGCTTCGCATGTAGAATACTTTGCCGCGTATAGTTTCGGCTGAGAACCGACAATTCTGCCTCCAATATCCTTTTCGGGGATGGTTTTTTCTCCTTGTTTTGTAGATTCGTGCTTATGCTTATTTTTTGCGAGCCATCATTCGGTAGCTTTTCCCTTCAATCGTAACAACTTCGCAATGATGAAGCAGGCGATCAAGAATGGCGCTGGTAATGGCGGCGTCTTTATTGAAAATATCTCCCCATTCTTTGAATGCTTTATTGCTGGTCAAAATGATGCTTCCAGTTTCATAGCGGGCGCTGATGACCTGAAAAAGCAGATTGGCCCCGTGCTGGTCAATCGGAAGATATCCTATTTCATCCATGCACAAAATGTCAGTTTTAGTGTAATTTTTCAGTGTTCTCATGAAATTTCCGGCTACCTGTGCCGCATGAAGGTGGTTGATGATATTGGCAGCAGTCTCATAAAGGACGGAATACCCATTGGCGCAGGCATGAAGCCCCAAGGCAGTCAGCAAATGCGTTTTACCCACACCGGGCAAACCCAAAAATGCTATATTTTTCTTATTCTCTGCGAATTTCAGGGTAAAAAGATACCGGACGAGTTCTTCATTAATCTTGTCCGGATGACTCCAGTCGAAGGCTTCGAGCGTTTTTCGCTGCGGGAAATGAGCTTGATTTATCCTGCGTTCAACGGCTCTTCCGCGTTTATGCGCGACTTCGGCATTTATTGCCTGAGAGAAGAAGTCCAGGGTTGAAGTTTCTTTTTGGGCCGCAACTTCAAGTAAGTTGTAGACCTCATCCCGCAAGTGAGTCAGTCCTAAATAATCGAGATCTTTAATCAGTTCATTTTCCATATACATACCTTTCATTTTATGTCATATTCATCGAGATCGGGTTGTTCCAGCGTAACATTGAGGTTATCCGCCCCCTTGGTCACATGAAGCAATCCCATGCTGTTTTCAACCGGCCGTTTTTTCAGCCGGATCAGGTATTCCACGTAATCCGCGCCGTACACCTGATTTTCAACCGCTGACATCAAGGCGCTCTGAACCATGATTTTTCCGTAAATTTCGACCAGCAGCATGATCTTTTTCATGTGTGATTCGATATTAAGCATCCTGGCTTCAAGTTCACGCAGCATTGTTGCGGCATCCTGACCAAGCGAGAGAAAATCACTTTTCAAATTTTGTCTGGCGGCGGTCTGGCGCTCGTCAAGCATCAGCTTGCAATGGCCGGGATCAGCGATAGTATGACCTTTGTAGTAGCTTCGCAGATGTGAAGTAATCAGCTTTGCGTCATGGTAAATATAGACGTTTTCGGAAGTGATTTTCAAACTCAGATTTATCCCTGCATATCGTGATGGCACGCTGTACTGGTTGCCGTCACACCAGACCCGGCAGCGCGAATCAGCCGATCTGTTTTCAATTCTGGCACAGTCAAACCGATGCGGGTTCAGCGGTAAAAGCGCATTCTTTTCTTCGCTGTTGAAGCTCACAAGCGGCTGCTGACGGGTAGTGCCGTGAATTCGCACATTGGCAGTCTTCTCCAACCAGCCCTTAAATGACATTTGCGCTTCTTCCAGGCTCGAAAAATTACTGCCGGTGATAAAATTACCTTTTATATAACCGATTCCATTTTCGATACGGCCTTTTTCCTGGGGAGAGTGAGGGGTACAGGCGACAGGGAGCATGCCGTAATGACTGGTGAAATCAAGGAACCGCGGATTGTAGCGGATGTCGCCATGTCTGCCATGATGCAATACCGCGCCCTTGAAGTTGTCAACGATAATTTTCCTTGGTGCGCCGCCAAAGAACATTAGAGCATTCTGCAAGCAGGAAAATGTATGTTCCAGTTTTTCGCTGAGAATGATTTCCGCATACAGCAGCCTTGAATGGCATAATACCGCCGCACAGATGCACAGCCGTATGTTTTTCTCTCCGTGCCGTAAGTAGCCGCAGTATCCGAAATCGACCTGCATGGCTTCGCCGGGCTCAAAAACGAGAGTCAAAAAGCTTCGCTTCGGCTTAGTGCGTACCGATGCAAGGTAACGGCGGATAGCGCTGGAACTGCCGGCATAACCCAATTTTTGCAGCTTCTGATGAATTTGCGTCCCGGATAGATTCGGACACTCAGCGAGCATACGCTTTATCCAGTCTTCGAACTCAACGACCGTCTTTTTCCGTTGGCTATGCCCTTTTTGAGGATATTCCGAGACCTTCCACCAGTTGCGGACGGTCCGTTCCGAAATATTCAATATCCCGCTGATTTGAACCGATGTGAGGTGATCAACCATATAAAGATAGCGAATTTTAATGTACTGTTCATGAGTCAGCATGGACTGCCTCCATTCGCTCTAGCGGTACTTCCAGAACCTGATAGAGCGGCGCGTCCCAGGCAATGAGTGCAGCTTCATTCAAGCACGTTCTCGCCGCTTCAAGACGGCCTTTCGACCAGCCAAGGAGCGAGCACAACAGCCCGTCACCGTAGTACGACAGACCTTGACCATCGGCGGCGCAAAGCAACACCAGGTAGAGCGCCAGTGCATCTGAAGAACACACTCGCATGTGTCCTTCACGCAGCAGACGGTGATCCACCCAGCCGAAGCCATTGGGAATACGCCGCAGACAATCGGATTTGATTGGAAACTTTTCAACCATCGTTTTCCTCCTGTTGAGAATTATGATTTTTCCCGGTATTTTCCGGTGGCGCATATAATTTACAGGGAGCAAAACGGCTTCTCAATCAAGTGTGAGGTGAAACTTTCACCTCACGATCGTCGGTTGTTAATTCCTTATTATCAAGATGATAGCTGTATCTTCTATACTTGTTTCACCTCACAGCGGTTAAAATTCACCTCACAACGGTCAGCGGTCAGGACAGTGACTATACGCGCAGGCAAATATTTTTGCCGATCTCATAGCAACAATCACGCAGCCGGGCCAAATCACTCGCGCTTTTTGTTCCGGTGGCATAGCTTATCAGCCCCATAAAATACACGTCCAAATTCCGGGTGGTCACCGGTTCGTAAAACGGTATTGGCCCGGCGTCCGGCGCGCGCTGCTGACGATTACGTGCTTTGCGCAGCATGTATTCCTCATGCTTGCGTTGAGAAGTTCGCGCTCGATAGTCTGCATTTTTCAGGTGAAGCTTCGTGTTTTTCTTTTTCCGGACAGCATTTCTATCACGTGTACACTGCGGGTACATGCAATACTTCTGATGTGAATGACGAAATGACGCAGTGAATTCGCTTCCGCACACATTACAGATATTACGGATGGACGTCGATGCCTGTAGTGTCTCATCTGGCTTGCTATTCTCCATGTACATCCTTTTTTACCTTATTAAAGAAAATATATAAATATACCTCTTTCAACGTTCAAGCGGATATTGTCAGGCAAGGTAAAAATCGATAAAACGACGAGAACAGGGGGAAGAAAAAGGCGCAGATGAAAACTATTTTCTGGGGTGAAGTCGGAAAGAAAAACGAAGAAAACAAAAGAAAATCAAGAAAAAACGAAGAAAACTGAAAAAAACGTAAGAAACACCAACAAAAAGCAATTTCGACTCCGGCAAAATTAAATGCTCAAAATCCGGCCAATATTAATGCGCGTTGACAAACCTTTCGCGGTTCGACAAGCACTGCAAGAAAAAATATCCCAATGCAACGAAACTCTCTCAAGAAATGGTTGACGAATGGTGCCGGAAACGTGACTCCGAAACCAATAATTCATGCAGAAAACGGATATATGTTAT
>CAIOZP010000193.1 GCA_903862805.1 uncultured Fibrobacterota bacterium | reverse complement strand
TCGCATTAACTATTTGGCACATGGCGATCTGGTTACGTCTTCCTTCTCGCAGGATCGCGTTCTTCCGAATGGGGCAGCGTGGATTGACGGCGGCCTTGCTGTAGGTTACAGGTTTTAAGGAAAAGGAAAGAAACAAAAATGAAGAATTACACAATTGTCACAGTGGTAGCAGCTTTTATGAGTTCCTGTACTCTTAATGTAAAAGATGATTCCGCAGAAGTGAACAATACTATTTCTGCAGCATCGGTCAGTCATCTTAATGTTGATGGCAGCCTTATGAACGCAACGCCACTTGTTTTTGGAAATGTACTTTCGGTCACCGGTGAAAAATCTGCTGACAGTATATCTGTAAAAGCGAATGTAAGTGCTCTTGACAAACAGTCCGGTATGGATTTTTCGGCAGTTTCTTTTTCGGTGGATAAGTCATCTAACCTGAAAATCAATTGCCCATGGGATCTATCTCAGCGAATAAGCGTTTCTAACTTGCGAATTACCGTTCCAAGTACTTTGCCATTGACAATCAGTGGGAATGCTGCTGCCAGTATTAGTGGCGATATTGACACATTGCTGACCGTTCATCTTGACGGTCATATGATATTCGTCGGGTCATGCCGTTATTGTGATTTGTCAACAAGCGGCGGTAGCAGTATCCAAGCATTTGTAAAATATGGAGGTAAAATATCAGGAGATGGTCCAATAGATGCTGCGATACCCGATCAGGATACACTAAATCGCGTACCATGGCTTTTATCCATTTCAGGAGGATCAGGAGACGTTACTATATACATACCACCAACAATGACTGGAATTCTTGACTTGTCATCGCAGTCAGGAGGAAGCATAGTCCAGAATGATACCGCAAGGGGAAGCTCCTACTATGGTGCAACAATAAATGGCGTTGGGCCTGACACAATCAGATGCCGTACGGAGTCGGGTAATATAATCGTAAAATATGGATATGCTTTTTTCCTTGGCTTCGTTTTCTAACATGTACGCTTCGCAATAAACGATTTTTGCATCCGTCGGCTCACTGACGGATGCAAAATATTTAAGGAGGATCTGTGGCGATCATTCACGAAATGACGAAACTTTTCAAAGAAGGCGGCCCGTTCATGTGGGTCATCCTTGCGGTTTTTGCCTTTGCTGTTGCCGTTGTAATTGAGCGGGTAATTTTCTACTTGTACTGTTTCTCCGATGCGCGTATCTCTGCGGCGAAGGTCGCCGGTGAACTTGACAGAAAGGAATTTGCGAAAGCACGTTCTGTCGTGAGGCGCCGCACTCCGGCCAACGAACTTCTCAAGATCGTAATCGACGGATTCGAGAAGGATGCCAAGGTCGCCGACATTCAGGAAGCCGTGGAGATGGGCGCGATAGCGCAGGTTCCGCGTCTCACGCAAAGGCTCAGCTACATCGCGCTTCTTGCCAATATGTCAACGCTGCTCGGGTTGCTTGGAACAATTCTGGGACTTCAGATTTCTTTCGGATCGATGGGCAACGTCGATGCCTCGCAGAAGGCGGCGATGCTTTCGCAGGGAATTGCCGAGGCCATGAACTGCACGGCCTTCGGTCTGCTCGTTGCAATCGGATGCATGGCGATGAACACGATCCTTTCCAACAGATCGCAATCACTAACCCGCCAGCTCGATGAAGGCGTGGTTCGCCTCCTTGCACACATCCGCAAAAACAAAGGCGAGTGAGGCGTCGTGAGTTCATTGCTTGAGCGCCGCCGCGCGCCATCGCATCAATCTGAAATAGAAGATGTCTGCGACGTTGACGTGACTCCGGTCATGAACGTGCTCGTCATTCTGTTTCCGTTTCTGCTTTCGCTTGCGGTGTTCACCCACTTCTCGATAATCAAATTTTCGTTGCCGCCGAACGTCGGCGCCAGCCTTGATCAGTCCAACGGCAGTCCCAAGCTCAAGCTGACCGTTGTCTCGGCTCCGACCTTTACCGCGATAACACTGGGCAGTTCGATGCTCGATTCGATTCCCGCCGGCAAAGACGAGTATTCGCGTTTGTCAAGTGCGCTTGAAAAGCATCGCGCCACCGCCGAATTCAAAGACCAGGTGATAGTTGCCGTGCGCGACAAAACAGACATGCAGCGCGTCGTTAGCGTGATGGATCGTTGCCGAGGCGCAGGCTTCTCCGATGTCGCTTTGTCAAGCGCTCCCGAAGCATCGGAAGGCCCGAAATGAGCCTTCTTTCCGGCAAGAAATCGAAACTTCCGTCCGAATATGCAAAGCCGTTCAAGCCGCAACTGACCTCGCTTGTCGATGTCATGACCGTGCTGACCATTTTCCTTATCCAGAGTTTTTCCGCCGAAGGAATCGTGCATACAGTTGCAAACGATCTCAAGGTGCCGGAGTCGGTTTCGCGCGACGATGTTCCCAACGTTTTAGCGGTCGAGGTCACCGGTGACAAGATCATCCTTGCCGACAAACTGCTTCCGCAGGCCGATGTCGCGACCAGCGATACAATGCTGATCAAACCGCTTTACGCGGCGCTTCTTGGCTACAAACAAAGTGGTTCCAAGAAGCTGCTGATTCAGGCAGATCGCGCCGTCGAATTCGCTCGTGTCAAGAAAATCATGTACTCCGCCGGAAAGGCCGGGTTCAACGATTACCGGATCATGGTAATGCGCCATGATTAAAAAGGAACTGCTTTCCGAATTCGACGCCGAGAGTTTTTCGGCCTGGGGGAATTCCCCTTCGTCAAGGGCCGATTCCTTGTTCTTTGTTCTGTTGCTTGTCTGTATGATGCTTGCGATTCTTGGCGGCATCTGGATGAACGAGCAGAAGATCGAGCTTCGCAGACAGCAGTCGCAGGTTATTGGCGAACTCAACATCTCGGCAGAACTTCCGCAGCAGCAAAAGCCCAAGCCGAAGCCGCCGCCGAAAGTCGAAGAGAAAAAAGATCCGATAGATCTGACCAAAGCTCCGCCAACTCCCACCAAAGAAGACGCAAAACCCGACGACCAGAAACCGCAGGAGCAGAAACAGGTTCAGGCCGTTTACGGATTGCGACACGTTTACAGCGTCGGCCTCGGAAGCGACGGCGCAATGTCCGATGCGGTCATCGGGAAATTTGGAAATACGATCAATAAAGATTTCGATACCTTGAAGGCGACGAAGGATCAGATAAAGGGAACGATTGTTTCGGTAACTGCCATAACCACCAACCCGAAGTTCCGCAAGGTCGTTAAACCGGAATACACGCCCGACATGATAGCAAATCATATTGAAGGCGTCGTAAAGGTAAAAATCCTTATCGACAGCGATGGAAAAGTCAAAAAGGCTGAAGCTCAGAACGATCTCGGATATGGAACGGCCGCCAATGCGGTCAAGGCTTGTCTGCAAATGGAATTCGATCCGGCAATGCGCGGGAAAGAATCGGTTGCCGTATGGATAATTGTTCCGGTGAAATTCGTTCTGCTCTGAGTCTGCAATTGCGATCTTCATGTACTTTGACGGTCGCAACAGGTATGTTACCAAACCCGTGTCTGCTTGACAAATGCAACAAAGGAATGCGTCGATGATAAAGCACCTTTTGCCAATTCTGCTTACAGTAACAGCAGCTTTTGCGGCTGACGAAGCAACGCTTGAGCTTGCTCCTCCCGATTCGGTTTCTGCTCCGGCTCCCAAAGCCGACACTACGAAGAAATCGCCCGCGCCTGTTCAAAGTCAGACCCAGGCCCAAAACCAAGGCTCTAACCAGAACCCGCCACCTACTGACACAAGCGCACCGATCGAAAAGATGCCGCAGATAACGAACTTCGTCACTGCGGTCTATCCGTCAAAGTGCATGAAGCAGGGACTTGAAGGCGCGGTTCTTCTTGAGATGCTGATTGATACTATCGGCCACGTTGACAGCGTGCGGCTTGTCAAAAGCCTTGAACCTTCGATGGACAGCGCTGCGATGAAAGCTGCTGCGCAGTTTACTTTCTCGCCGGCAATTGCTGGCGGCAAACCGGTTCCGGTTTATCTTACATATTCCTATAAATTCACGCTTGAGTCTGTCATGCCCCAGCTTGATACAGCGGTGAACTTTTCGGGCCAGCTTGTCGAGATGGGAACACGAAAGGCAGTACCGGATGCAATTATCGCGGTGACTTTCACCGACTCGACGACCTATGCCGATCTTGCGTTTCCATTTGAAGCATACCGTGATCGCCTTGGCAAAATCCCCGGTCAGAGCCTCGACGACGGCAAGCTTATCACCACAACCGACTCGCTCGGCAACTTCACCTTCCGTGGAATCCCTATCGGCAAGATTTCTGTGAAGGCACCGGTGCCTGGCTGTGAGGTTCTCGAAGAAAACGAAGATATCAAGCCGCACGATCACCTGAAAGTTGTTTATCACATAAAGCGTGTTTCTTACAACGACTATGAGGTTGTGGTTTACGGCAAAAAGGCCGAAAAAGAAGTCGCGCACGAGCAGCTCAACGTTGATGAAGTGAAGAAAGTTCCGGGCTGTGGCGGCGATGCAGTTATGGTGGTACAGGCACTGCCGGGTGTTGCGCGTCCGACCTTCAACATGGGGCAGATCATCGTTCGCGGAGCGCCAACATGGGACTCGCGGTTCTTTGTTGACGGCACTGATATTCCGCAGCTCTACCACTTCGGCGGAATCAAAAGCACATACACTTCCGATGCTTTGCAGACGGTCAATTTCTATCCGGGCGGATGGGGAACGACTTATGGCGGCGGCACTGCCGGTGTTATTGAAATTGATGGACGACCGGGTGCCACCGACAGGTACCACGGCAAGGCCGATATAAGTTTCCTCGATGGATCGGCACTTGTCGAAGGCCCGATTGGCAAGAAAGTTTCGGTGTTATGTGAGGTCAGGCGCAGTTTTATCGGCGAGGTAATCGACTTTGCCACCAAAAACATATCAAAACTGAATACCCCGATCAACGTAGCACCGTTCTATTGGGATTACGTAGCTCGTGTCGATGTGAATCCAACACCCGATGTCCACGCGTTTATCACGGCATTTGGCTCCAAAGACGAGCTTGAACTGAAATTTCCAAAGGCTCGCCATGCAGGAAGCGCCGAAGTGGATTCGATGTCAAACAGAATTTACGACAAGACTCTTTTCCATAAACTTTTCGGCGGACTCGACTGGACAATTACTCCAAAGCTCTCAAGCACCACCAGAATAAGCGGCATGTATGAAGATCTCGAATATTCGATCCTCGGTATGTTCAAAGACAGCTCTCCCGCGTGGGAAGGCGAACTTCGCGAAGAACTGACGATGGATCCGATCGACCGACTCAAGCTTCATGCTGGTATCGATCTTCATTCGACAAAAACGTATATGGCACTCAAGGTACCTTCAGCGGATGGCACATATAACTCGGAAAAAGAAACATTTCATACCGGAGTGGATGGGGCTTACATAAATGCAGACATCCATCTACCGGATTCCTTTGTTGTCACACCCGGCCTGCGTTACGATTACTTCCCGGAATTGAAATACAAGGGATCAATTCTCCCGCAACTGTGGGACTATAAAGATTCGTCGCTGAACAAAGGGAAATCCGGAGAACCAGCGTTCCGAATCAGTGCCCGTTGGACTTTCGTTCCAAAGAACGTGATCAAAGCCGCATTCGGCACATACAGCGAAACGCCTCTGCCGTACATTGTCCGCGATTCGCTTTATGGCAATCCGAGACTTCCTGCGACAAATGCAAGGCACATTGTGCTTGGTTACGAATGGGCAATCACCGATCTGATCAATCTTGATGTCCAGGGATATATGAACAACGAATGGGACATACCACGCTCCGCAGATTCGGCAGATTTGCTGACTCATCCAGGGGTTATGTGGGTAGGTGATGGCGAAACAAAATCGCGTGGCATAGAAATTATGCTGCGGCATGATCAAAGCAAGCGCTTCTTCGGGTGGATTGCATATACGCTGTCGAAAAGCGAATCGAGAAATCCGCACAGTGATGGCTGGCATTTGATCGACAAAGATGAAACCAACAACCTCCAGCTTGTTGCGTCTGTGCGGCTACCGCATAACTGGGAGACCGGAATCCATGCCAAATATGTTACGGGCGATCCTTATACTCCGATAGTTGACAAGACATGGGATTACAACAGTAAAAGCTATATCCCAAAATATGGAGAAGCCAATTCCGCCAGATATGCTCCATATTTCGGCCTTGATTTCAGGGTTGAGAAGAAATTCATCCGGAAGAACTGGATGCTGACCATGTATTTCGAGTTCTACAACCTGAACTATTTCTTCTACAAGAGTCCTGAATATCGGCAGTACAACTTCGATTACACGCAGGAACATGACATTTACAATATACCGCTTCCAAGTCTCGGCCTTACCGCCGACTTCTGATAAAGGATGAGTATCATGAAAACATTTCAAATTGTTGCAGGCTTAGTCGTTGGCGTATCGTTGCTGATGCCTTTCGGATGTTCCGATACCTTCTCGTCCCGCAAGGACCGGATTGAGGCGAGCGATGTACGGCCGATCAGTATGTCGGTCTCTTCGTCAAACGGAACCGCTGAAGTTGCTCCTGGCGACACGGTAACTGCGACTTCATGGTTTGCAGGTAAGCCGATAGATTCCCTTCAATGGATGGCCAGCTTCTCATACTTTATTAATTCTTTCGGAGCCGAAGCCGCTATTGACACAGATTTCCTTTCCACTTCCAAATCGACAAGTGTGGTTCCAGGTTCGGAGATTTTTGTTTACGATTCGATTTCCGGAATGACCAAAGCCAGTATTTCGTTTGTGATTCCTGATACGATTGTCAGAGTTGCCATGAGGCGCGAGATGCCTACGCTCGAAGGTTTGCCAGCGGGGGAAAAGGCTAAACTGCCGTCATTCCTTCTTACAAAAACGCCAGACGAGGTAATTGATTTCATGCTGTTCGCTTCGGATACTCTTTTTTCCGCGGATATGGATTCTTTGTATTCGCTGTATTTGCTCGACTTGCTCGACACCTCGAAACACTCGATCAAATGGAGCGATCTGCCAGTCGATTCGCAAGTGCTTACCCGTAGAATTTCTGCTTTTTTGGATAGCAGTGTTTCAATTCCAACTCCAGGTGTCGCTGTTGCCCTTATTTCCACCGTAATGGAACCGCTTGTCGCCTCGATTTCAAGAGCGTTTGCGGCACAGGTCGAGGTGCTTCAGTCCGGCAGCGACAGGTTTTCCGGCAAGTATGTCTTTACTGTGCGATACACAAGTAAACTCAAAAACGACAGGTTTGCGCAACCAAACAGAAATCCTGTAATCACTCATATCGACATTTACAGGGAGAAAACCGGCAAGACTTTCGACGTGTCAAAAAGTAGCACCTACGACACAGTTTTCCACATGTACGGCAAATGGGGCAGTGGCAAGACCGACACGGTAATCGTACCAGACACTGTATTTGTCGATCTGTCCCGGAACTATTTCATTGTTGCGACCGCCAATAAATCAGATGTCGATAGCGGTTTTTCAACCAATGGCGGCAAGGGGCTTGAGTATTACGATTACTCCTGGTGGTATCAGAACAACGTCACCTCAAGTCAGCCGGAAGATTCGCTGCTTCTGATTGATCAGACCGGTGATTCTGCTACGTCGTTCCTGCCACCGCGCGACCAAAGCATGACCAAATTCACCGTCTGGTGCATAGTCGATGACGCTTACAACGGCGAGCTGTTCAGACCGCAGGGCGAGAGCATGTACGAGATTAAAGGCGTATTCAAATACAAATGATTTCCGCCTGACAAGTCAAGTACCTCCGGCTTTGCCGGAGG
>CAIOZP010000192.1 GCA_903862805.1 uncultured Fibrobacterota bacterium | reverse complement strand
GGCTGAAGTTTCTCGCCATAACCGCCGGAAATCTCGACGAGTTTTTCATGGTGCGAATAGGTGGGCTCCAGACCCTTGTTGAAAATTCCGTAACCGATCGCGATCCATCGGGAATCAGTCCGTCCCAGCAGTTGAACAAGGTTTTGTCCACCGTTCGCGGACACGTTGCCCATCAGTACAAAGTCTTTGCGGACCTCGAGACCCAACTCGCCGAAAGCGGAATAATCCGCATCGGAAATACCGCCAATGCAAGCGACCGGCTTTCGATGGGCCAACACTTTGACAGCGAAATTTTCCCAGTATTATCACCGCTTGCTGTTGGACATGGCGAGACTCCGCTCCTGACCGGTAGGCTTATGCATTGCTGTGTTCGCATCGCGTCATTGGGTGAAACTAAAGCCCAACGCTATGCGGTAATTCCACTGCCCCGTACCTTGTCGCGTTTTGTCAACGTATCGTCCGGCGATCGTCTGCACTACATCCTGCTCGAAGACCTTGTCGCAGCAAATGCGGCCTGCTTCTTCAATAACGAAAAAGTGCTGGAAGTTGTGCCGTTCCGAATATCACGGAATGCCGACATGATCGTCCGCGAAGACCTCGCCGCCGATCTGCTCACCAGCATGGAAGCTGTGATCGAAGCGCGCAAACGCAGCGACTGCGTAAGGCTCGAAATCGCAGCAAACGCTTCCAAGGAAACGCGGAAGTTCCTCGCTGAACTTGCAGGTGCTGGCGAGCCGGAAATCTTCGACGTGGATGGCCCGCTTGATCTGTCGGCCTTCATGCAACTGCGCGATGCCCACGGCTTCGATTTTCTCCGCTACGAAATCAGACCGCCGATGATCCCGTCATTCATTTCGCCATCTTCGGTGATCATGGATCTACTTGACAAAAGGAACATCCTCCTGCATCACCCATACGACAGCTTCGAGCCGGTGGTCAGATTTGTCGAACAGGCCGCCGATGATCCGGAAGTAGTTGCCATCAAACAGATCCTCTACCGCACCAGCCGACGCAGTCCGATCGTCGCCGCACTAAAACGTGCCGCCGAAAACGGCAAATATGTCACGGTTCTTGTCGAGCTGAAAGCTCGCTTCGACGAGGAGCGCAACATGGGCTGGGCACGAGAACTCGAGGATGCCGGAGTGCCGGTAGTCTATGGCGTGAAGGGCTTCAAGACGCATGCGAAACTTTGCCTTGTTGTCAAGCGCACAGCCGACGGAATTCGCAAATATATTCACGCTGGAACCGGCAATTACAACGAAATCACCGCTCAACTGTACACCGACGTTAGCTTCCTCACGGCAGACGAGGATCTTGCCGCCGATGCTTCGGCGTTCTTCAATGTAATCACGGCGCGCACCGAGCCGGTAAATTTCCGGCGCATAAGCATGTCGCCGCTGAACCTCCGCGAATGCGTCATCGAGAACATCGAAACCGAAATCGCAAGAAGCAACCAGGGTGGCAAGGCAAGAATCGTAGCGAAGATGAATTCGCTTGTCGATCCGCAGATCATCGAGACCCTTTATCGTGCATCGGCAGCCGGTGTTGAGATCAAACTCATCGTTCGCGGGATATGCTGCCTGGTTCCGGGTGTCGCCGGACTTTCCGAAAACATTTCGGTGATTAGCGTGGTCGATCGTCTGCTTGAGCACTCGCGTGTCTTCATGTTTCACAACGGCGGCGAGGCGCAAGTTTTCATCTCGTCGGCCGACTGGATGCCGCGCAACCTTGACAAGCGTCTTGAGCTGATGGTGCCTGTCGAAGACAAGGCCGCTGTTGCTGAACTGTCGAGGATTCTTGAAACAATTCTGGCAGATAATTCATCGTCATGGAAACTGAATTCCGATGGAACCTACGCTCGTCGCGAACCCAAGGGCAAAGAAAAAAGCAACCGTTGTCAGGATGATCTTTTTGCTGCAAAAGCTGCCGAAGAAAGCCGTGCAAAGAAGCTGAAGCGAACAGTGTTCGAGCCACACAGGAAAGAAAAATGATTTCGCAAGCCCACGTTCTGCTTCACGTTCCTTTTGAGCAGCCAGGCATCATAAAAACATGGCTTGACAAAAAAGGAATAGCTGTCGGTTTTGTGGAACTCTTCAACGGCGACCCGCTGCCGTCGGTTGACAAAACGGAAATACTCTTTGTAATGGGCGGGCCTATGAGCGCGAATGACGACTTGCTATTCCCGTGGTTGACAGAAGAGAAACGGTTCATTCGCGAGGTTTGCACCGCAGGAAAGCCCATGCTCGGAATCTGCCTCGGGGCACAGTTGATTGCAGCAGCATTCGGTGCCGATGTCCACCCGAATAATTACAGAGAAATCGGCTGGTACCCGGTTTCGTCATTGCCCAATGACGAGTCGTGCTTCTGCTTTCCAGAAACCTTCACCGCTTTTCACTGGCACGGAGAAACCTTCGACCTTCCTGCCAAAGCAAAACTTCTTGCCTGCAGCGCACTTTGCAGAAATCAGGCCTTTCAGATCGGACGCAAAACCATCGGCCTTCAATTTCACCTGGAAATGACTCCCGAAATGATCAAAGTGATGATTGACAAATGCGGCAAAGACCTGCTCAACGAAAAGGGAATCATGAGTGCAACCGAAATTGTCTGCACAAGCAAATCGGTCTTCAGAGAAACAAATAAGCTGATGGAAGAACTTTTGAATTGGATAACGAAGAACTGAACAACCGGCAGTTCTCCTTTGTCAACCCATCGTGCCAGACAGTTTTCTTTTGCCTATCACATGAACGTGAAGATGTGGAACAGCCTGACCGCCATCATCGCCGCTATTTATGACTAAACGATAGCCACGCTCTGCAAGACATTCCTTTGCAACAACGGCTTTTACTGCGCCAAAAAGATCGGCCATGATGTCGCTATCTTCTGTTGCGATTTCGTGGACATCGCAGACATGCTGGCGCGGCACCACGAGAACATGGCACGGCGCCTGCGGAGCAATATCGCGGAAAGCGATCACGTTTTCATCTTCGTAAACCATCGTTGACGGAATTTCTTTTTTTACTATCTTGCAGAAAATGCAATCGCCCATTATTCCCTCTTTGTCAATTGCTCTTACAGCAGCGGAAGCCGAAGGCCGGTCTTGCCGATCCGTCGGGGCTGTTTGTTTTGGTCTGGCATTTTGTGAGCGGACCACCCATCAGCACCGGCTTGCGGCCAGCATCGGCGACCCATTCCCAGACGTTGCCGGTCATGTCGCAGACACCGAGTTTACCGGCGCATTTCAGATGCGTTCCCGATGGCTCAGGATTCATCGTCCTATTGCAGGCATCTTCGTCGAGCTTGTTTCCGTAGGGGTACATCGATCCGTCCTGCGTGCAAGACCACTGCCACTCATCGGCGGTGCAGAGTCGTTTGCCAACGGTCTGGCAAAGCGAGTCGGCCTGCTCGAACGAAACGTTGGTCACCGGCATCACGTCGCGCTGATTCGGATATTCGTATTTGTCAACGCAAACACGGAAAAACGGCTTGTCGGGAACGCCTGGCGGAAGATCTGAAAGGACCGTTCCGGCTGGGCAGTTGAGCGACTTCGCATAACGCTGGAGCTGTTCGTCCGCCGATGCCTCTTCCTTGATGGTTACACGCGAGACATCCGTCAACTTGTACTGTTTGCTCTGTCCATCGGCAAGCTTGACCGTGTAGTTCGTCGAATTGCTCGACACAACATGACAAGGCACAACGATTGGCGGAACAGCGGTTCCGTTTGAGTCCGGTGGCTGGATTATCCAGAGAGTGTCGGGTGTTTCGGGAGGTTTCGGTTTGACAAGTTCGGCGACCTTTTTCTTTTGTACCGGCTTTGCAGATGCGATCTCGGCGACAATCTCGCGCGTTACCGTGACCGGCGAACCACCAACACTGATCGTGAGATCGGTCGAGTCGCCTGACGAGATCATTCCCACAAACGAAGAGCCGCTTGTAAGCGTGACCGAAACCTGACCGAGCACACCGAGCCGATGCCAAGCTTCGTCGTAGGTGAACACTTTGCACCCCTTGACATTGAGGGAATCGTGCGGAGGAGGCGCGGTCATCGTGCTTGACAAAACGAGATTCAGATTGAACGTGACCGGCGATGATCCGACCGGTTCAATGATGATTGTCGAGTCTGTTTTTTCGGACAGAACGCCAGAGATGGAATCGCCTGTTGTCAATACGCCGGGTTGAAGAACGAAAGAGTAAGTTGCACCGATCTGAAGGCTCGCTGCAGTTACTGCCGGAACGGCCGGTGCTGGCGCTGGTGTCTGAGCTGACTGATCTGGCATTGGCATTGTTGCTTGCGGAACTGTCGGATCCTGCGCAAGACATGCGGTCGCAATCAAAAGCAAAGAAGCAATCGTCCGAGTCATTTATCCCTCCATAAAAAATGCGGCTCTAACTACGAATCTAAAAAGCCGCAAAGGTCAGTGGTCAAAAAAATTGTCAAGCAACTTTGGAAGAGCCGTTTGCGTAGGCGGCTTCGCAAGCCCGGGTAAAATAGTATTTTCGATTTGTCAGGCAGACACATATCGAAAAAGTCTGCAAAAAAAATTATTGAAAGGAAAAAGCATGGCGCTCAAGCGACTCGTGATGTTCGGCCCTCCGGGAGCCGGCAAGGGAACACAGGCGGCGAAACTCGTGGATCTTCTCAAGGTTCCACACATCTCCACCGGAGACATGTTCCGCTTCAACATCAAGGCGATAGGGGAAGAGTCATTGAAGTCACAAAGAGGGGCACTTGCTATCCGGCGTGACAACGAAGTGCCATAGTGCGCACGAGTG
>CAIOZP010000191.1 GCA_903862805.1 uncultured Fibrobacterota bacterium | reverse complement strand
GCGGGATACCGCCTTCACCACCTTTCGCCGCCCGCCCCCCTCGAAAATGTCAGGAGGGGAGAGACTCGCGTCAGGCGAACCGGAAGAGGAGTAATCCCCGGTGGACACGTCAGTTGAATCGGCTATAAACACAAGCGGGTAACCGTCACACACGGTGTTTGCCACTCAGGAGAAGCCATCCATGCATTCATCAACCTCGTTGGGGTCTTCCTTTTTGTGGGTGGTAGGTTGATCCGACGACTGCGTTCGAGAGCTAGACTCAACTACACGCCAGGCCGTTCGTCCATCCGCTTCGGATTTCTGGAATTCTAAGCCCCCGACAATGCGGTTGGCATTCTTCTTCAAAATCCATCCCAGCTTAGAATGATTGATCTCTCCCCGTTCTTCGATAGGAAATTCACGTAAGGCATCATACAGGTAGTGGTCCCCTGACTTGGCCTTTTCGACCGCCCGACGAACAGTCTTTGGTGCCGATTTGAAAGCGGCGTACCATGCCATCAGCAACCCTTTGAGGGAATCCCTGTCTGGGTCCTGCGTCACCTGCTCGATCAGCACTTGGGCAGGATCAGGTAGGCCGAGCCAGATTAACGGATGACGGCAATAATCCGACCACTGGCCGTCAAAAGTTGCGATGTTTTTGACATTCGCACAAGGCATTCCAGCCTCTCGCCAAGCCTGGATAATGGTCATAACCGCCATAACGTACCTGCCCCGATCTGCCCTGACATCGACAACAGGATCACCCTTATAGGCAAGGGTTGCGGGAGTCTCAACACGGGGATCGAGATGAATAGTGACTACCCGGCGCAGCAGGTCACGGATGGGACCCACATTGTTACCGGACCCAAGAAAGAGCGTCCGGGTGCTGACCGTAGCGGTTTTGCTGTAGCCAAGAATGCGGTCACTTATCTGCTCCGCTGTCAGCATCCGCTTGATGACCCCGTGAGGGAGCCAGTCGGTATCCATGTCGTCAAACTCGACACATGCCGGATTTTTCAGCAACAACGATAACATAACCTTCGTCGCTTCCTCTGAAGTGGTCGGGTAACTGATCTTCTCGGAGAATCCGGAACCGGCAAACGATGCGATTAGCTCGCACAGGTAGCTTTTCCCACTGGCGAAGATGCTGGCATGAACGTGGAACGCTGGTGCAACGTGCAGGGACACCCGGACGACCGCAGTGAATATCGCTGACAAAGTCGCCGCCTCATCAACTGGACTCACAAAGCTGAACTCTTTCAGCAGATTACGGAGTAGGACTAGCGCCATCTTTGCAGATTCCTGGGTGATCTCTCCGACAGGAAACTGATTCGGATCGAATACACCAAATCTCTTGGTGATGGGGTCATATCCGGGTAGAGTGACGTGGGAACCATCTGCTTCACGCAGATACGGTTGCCGGGCCAGACCTGCCAGCGGCGACAGATACCTGAACTGTTTGGAATCATAGAGGATCGCGGTATGACGCTGGGGCGGATCGCATGGGACCCAACCACTGGATCTACCATCGAATTTCTCCCAGTTCGCGGCGACGGATAATTCTCTCGTCAGGGTTGGGATGTTGATAGGAATGACAGAAGGATCCCCCGTCGTGGCATCGGTGATGACCGATACTATGAGTCCGCCGGATTGATAAAATTTACCAAGATTCGCCAAGACCTTTTCGGCGGCATTGACAACCCTGTGCATCTCTCCGGCAACTATACGGATAACCGGCTTGTGTTGAGCCCGAGAGGATTTGATACTGAGAATGTCGAGGAGATCTGAGATGTGTCGATCAGCGCAATGGCCGTGGTGACATTTAAACCCTCCCAAGGGAAAGTCTTCGCCGGGTTCAAAGTAGGCAGTTCCTGAATTGATTATGTCCGTATGTTCTTGCACCCAAGGGCATGTAATGTCGTGTTTGCCGGAACCGAGGGGCGTTTTATAAAGGCTACGTTCCTTGAGAGCGGCGACAACAGGGTTTACAACATCGCGGGGAATCCAAACGTCATCTTCATTCAACTGGCTGATATTGTTTACCGCTATTACGTCATCCGATGAATATTTCAACTCCAAACCATTAATTACCTCCGGTACCGAATATCGTTTATCTGGCCGCCATTCGAGAAGTTGGCACTGAAATGATTTGCCTTCAGCGTTGCAATACTTCGGCTTACCGTTGATGGCGTTTGGTAGACGACTCCATCGGCCTACCCCCGAAGCGCCTTCGTCGCAAAGACCAGCAGCGATTACCGCCTTGATGAGCCGGTCAGCTTCATTTGTATCAGTGATTGGGTTTTTAAGGATTATCCCGCCCTGATAATTGCTTGGGCTGGTTTCTATCAACCAAGAGAGATTGAAACCGACCAGCTTTTCCATTGGTATCTTTGTACCAAGGTCATCCAGCAGTAGAAAATGAAACGCGGAGAATCGGGTCTTGCGGACACTGAAGACTTCTCCCGTCACACGCTGGAAGCTGGAACATGATAGGTAACAGTTTGAGCTTACGGAAAGTTGGTCAGTAAGAGGATTATATGGATAGGCGGGCCATCCTCCCTCGGTGGGGTCCCCGGCCTTGTCGCAAACCGCTACTGACGAACCATCGGCCACCTGTGAGAAGACAGCAGCGATGAATTCCGCGTTGGTGACGTGAGCCAGAGGCAACGATTTAGACGCGGTTGAATCGCTAGGTTGTTGTTGGTCTCGAACGGATGAAGGGGATGGATACTTGAATGTTGCTGGGTTGTAGGGGACAGCGGGTGATGCGTGGACTGTAGACATAGTAGGTACCCTCGATTTCTACCTTTACGGTAGTTAGTATTGAGGGTAATAGTACCCATGACTCTTCCCCAAAGATATGTTTACCATTTTCCAATGGCCTAATTAAACGGCTTGCAACCATCTGTTATAAGGTATATATTTTACGGAATTGAGCACGATATATCATTGAATTTGTTCACCGTGATCTGCCATGAATGACGCCCGCAAAATGTCTCGGAAAGAATTGCTGGCCAAGCGACAGCAAGTGATTCATCTCTATTTTGAGAGCATGCCCATCATGAAAATTGTTGAAACTACAGGACTATCCTGGCCAGCGGTGAATACAGCTATTATAAAGTTCCGGGAAGGAGGCGGAGAAGCACTGACGCCATCAAAACGGGGCAGAAAGTTAGGCGCTGACCGGGTTCTAAGCGAAGAGCAGGAGCTTGTTATACGGAAATTGATGTATTACTCGCGGCCCAATCTGCTCAAACCTATGATTAAACGGGGGGCATCGAATCTGTATCTGTGGGACAGGTGCGCGGTTGCTGAATTGATTTATATAAAATGTGAAGTCAGTTTGTCAAAACGATGTGTAGGCAACTATCTTGAACGCTGGGGGTTCCCATTAGTGCAGAGGAACCAGCGACCAATCGAGCGGTGCTCTCCTTACATTCAAAAAAAGTTGAAGGGAGGCATGCTAGAACATGCCATCAAAGATAATGTGCCGCTATTATGGGTAAGTGTAAAAAAATTATCTTTTACTTATGATAGAGTTAACAGTATGGATATGAAATACCAGCGACAACTTTCGCTTGTTATTGCATTTGATAATCGAGGTAAAGAACGCTGGCTATGTTACAAAGGAATATTTTCAGATGATCAGCAAATAGATTTTCTTGAGACTTTACATAAGCAATTTCGGAGTCGTATTATCGTCATCAGGGATAACAATAAGTACTTTAAGGAAAATCCCGTGAAATCTTGGCTCCAGGAACACAAAGATAAACTAGAAATATTACCGCCGCCACCACCTGCAACCAAGGGGTGACCCTCCTAAAAATAATTCGCCCTGTGCCGAAAAGTGCGAGCATGAGACGGCATCACAACGATACCACCTCATACTCGACTCCTCAGACCGCACAACTTTTCGCTCACCTATCAAAAATGTCCTTCAGCACTTTAGTGATAGCTACTCCAACAGTGAATCCCAGCATACTCAGCCTGTAGCCGAACAGACCCAACACCACGGCGATAGTGATGAACCAAAGCCACCAACGATCGACTGTGGTAAACTTGAAGAGGAAAGCCAATACTGCAAGCGAAAAAACCGTCCCCTTCGGATCACTCTTCATGTACCTCTCCCTTCGGCTTCTTGGTCTCCTTCTTCCCCTTCTTCTTTTCCGGCGGAGCGTCCGGATTCAGAGATATGTCCGACTCGATCAACTCCTGGATACCCTTCACGTACTCGGTGGGGTCAATACGTTTATAGGTCCTCTTTACCTCGTCATCGATCTTCAGCAGTCCTTCAGAAATCAGGGCCGCTATCAGGAACCCGGTGGTATTTACTGACTTGCCACGGAACAGTTCTCTGATGACCCCGGACGTGAGGGGCTTATCCTCCGACGCCAGCAGTGGGTCCAACTGTCCCAAAGCCACCCAAGCCTTACTAAATATTACATT
>CAIOZP010000190.1 GCA_903862805.1 uncultured Fibrobacterota bacterium | reverse complement strand
CTTACTTTTCATTTTTTTGATTGCCGCCCTGTAAAGAGCTATCGTTTCGCTTGGCTTCACTTATGCAGCAGGAGCATCCGGAGCAGATGCCGACGGCGCAGGTTCAAAGGCAGGGTTTCCGGCATCATCGGTCGAGCCGTTTTCAGCTGTCCTTGCAACTTCTGTTACAACCGGTACGACCAAAACCGAAGGATGAGTATCGACAATCTCGATCGAATGCGGCCCTTCGTTCGCCGTCATAAGGCGCACGACTTCATCGACATTATTGCCCTGAATCATGTCTTCAGAAATGGCATGAGTGGCAACAAGCACACAGCCCTCGGTATCGACCGCAGTATTGCCTCCATGAAGCCTTATTCCATCAAAACCTGGCACGTCTTTGATATGCGGAAGTGTCTTGTTGAAATGAGGCGAGAAGGACAGTTCCAACTCGTATTTACCCGCCGGAATTGCAGTCTGACCAGGCACCTTTTCGGCACCCGCCGGACGCACCACGTCCTCAAGCGTGCAAGACAAAAACTGTTCCCCGCGCTCTTTCGCCTCATACGAAAGCTGTCCGCGTGTGCTGTGATCTGTGTAGATTTTCCGAGTCACCTTAAAATCCATAAGTCCCCCTTGTTATAGTCCTGCCAGATCTTCAAGCCCCGGACACGAACGCTGGACGGCCCGAAGGTCATCCTCTGTCGGTGTATTGTTCTCAAGGCCGAGTCTGGCATATTCATCTTCAAATTCTGCTTTGAATAGACTGCGCTGCTCTTCATCCTGCTTGCTCTGCCAGCGCAAAAACGAAGCAAGCAATAGTTCGTATCTGTCAGAAATCGGAATCTCATCGTCCGGCGAAGAAAGAGGCGTGAACGTCGGAACATACTGCAACAGAGCGTAATACTGGTACAGGTATATCGTCATTCCGGCGGTATCAATATTCGATGGCAAAGGAGGCTCGACGGTCAATGTCACATTACCGCCAGACACCGTAGAACTCCCCGAAATGACCACCGAGCGACCAGCTAATATTCCTGTCGGGAATTGCACCATCCAACCGTAATACTGATCCAAAGCCGGATTCGGCCACGGCAAACAGATTGCACCTACACCGAATTGTTCCGTGGATGGTGAAGGTACCACCGTAACCGTAACAGGACATTTCCCGTCGCCATTACTTCCCCACGGCGCATCAAGATTCAGTAAAATTCTGTTACCGGTATTTGAAGCAAAGAGCGGAATAACGTCACCGGAATAATACTCCGGAATAAAGCATCGCACTATTCGCCGAAAGTCAGGCGGGGGAACGAGATAATGCCTCTGCACTATCGGAAGAGGAACCGTTTTCTCCGGAATGAGATTCGGAACTCCGTCACTTTCCATTCGACGCAAAAACATATTCGCAAGCGAACACCAGCCAAGCGGGCCCGCGAAATCTCTTAGGCTCTGCTGGCTGCGTGAAACGTAAAGCTGGACGAAATCCGAAAGTTTCATTGAGCGATTCTCTCACGAAGACGTTTGCACACTTCCGCAAATTCTTCTTTCGAGAAGGCACCTGACTTGCGATCAAACTTAGCTCTCATCTCGGCAATGATCTTGTCGTATTCGTCAACTATTCCCTTGGCCTTGAACTGCTCAAGGAAATCGCGAAGAAT
>CAIOZP010000189.1 GCA_903862805.1 uncultured Fibrobacterota bacterium | reverse complement strand
GGGTCGCCTGCCACGCTCTGAGCCGCTCTCATCGGGCCGTCCCACAATGGGCGATTGTTGTTTACAAGTCCCATCTGGAAATCGCCCCAGTTCGCCGGTGCATTATTCCATGCTGCCGAAACTGTGCAGACAAAGAGTGCCATGGCCACGAATATGTTCCTCAAATCAAACCTCCTAAATAATTCAGTTCAATTAAGCATAAGATAGTCGAAATTCGATACTTTTGGAGAGAGTTTTCGTTGACAGATGGTGAAATGTACGCAGGTTGCGCGCCGTTGTGGAAATATAGTGCGATGCAAAAAAGGCCCCGATGAATTTCACCGGAGCCTGACTATCAATGTCGAAACGGATCAGGCCTTGACTGCTGAAGCCTTCGCAGCTGCGACCGCAAGATTGGACTTGTGGTTGGCGGCCTTGTTCTTGTGGATCACGCCGTACTTTACAGCCTTGTCAAGTTCGGAATAAGCATTCTTCAGCGCGTCTCCGACGGAATCGGTACCTTTTGCAAGAACAACCTTCTTCTCGGCGGTCTTGATGCGGGATTTGACGATCTGATTGCGCAGATTTGCCTTCGCGGCTGTCTTTACACGTTTGTCGCACGATTTGTGCTGTGGCATTTTATCTCCTTGAAACTTCTGGTTCCATTTTCAGAATCGGCAAAATAAATTCGTGCAGATTGAAAGTCAACGATCATTTATATTTGCATTCATGGACAGATCAGGAAAATTCGTGGAGAAATGCGGTGCGGTTCATCTGCACACAATCTACTCCGATGGCAGCACAAGTATTTCCGAGATGGCCGCGACGGCCTCGGCAGTCGGGCTCGATTTTATAGTGGTGACCGATCACATGACTCTCGCCGGAAAAACCGACGGGCACGAAGGTTTCGCCGGCCGCGTCGCGGTAATCGTTGGCTACGAGCATAACGATTGTGAGCTGAAAAATCATTACCTCGTTGTTGGTGGAAATCGTGTCATGGACATTTCCTTGAGCCCTCAGGACTTCATTGACAGCGCGCGAAAAGACGGAGCCGCAGGTTTCATGGCGCATCCGGCGGAAGCACGCACTTATTTCAAAAAATATCCAAGTTACCCGTGGACTGAATGGAATGTCGAAGGTTTCGACGGCATCGAACTCTGGAACCAGATGTCCGAATGGGTCGAAAATCTCAAGTCGGTCGGAAGCTACATCAACCTGATGTTTCCGAGGCGCTATCTGCGCGGCCCGGACGAGGGGCTTCTTAAGCGCTGGGACGAAATGAATCTGAAACGTTTCGTGAGCGGAATCGGCGGGGTCGATGCCCATACTTATGTCTATAAGATCGGACCGTTCCGAGTGCGTGTCTTTCCGCTCAAGGTCGAACTGAAATGTGTGAGAACGCATCTCTATCTTCCAGAAGATTACAACACCATGAACTATAAATCGGCCCGCGAAACGATCATCGAAGCATTGCGGAACGGTCGCGGATTCATCAGCAACTTTCGTCGCGGCGAAGCGGCCGGTACGATATTCAAGCTCGTCGATTCAGATGGATCTGTATTCCTTCCAGGTGC
>CAIOZP010000188.1 GCA_903862805.1 uncultured Fibrobacterota bacterium | reverse complement strand
GCCACCATCTGATTTACGAAGCGCTCCGCAGTGGTGAGATCTGTATTCGTGCATTATCTGCCTCTGACTTTTCTTTTATGATTTAACAGTTTTCCCGCGTGGAAAATACTATTTGCGATGAGCAGAGAAATAATCAGAAGAGCCTCTCAGAAAAAATGGGATGGAAGAAATCAGGAAATCCGAAACGGGTCCCGATCCTATTGTCGAAACCCGTCGGTATTATGATACTTCAAGTTACGCTTTTCAGATACATCGTCAATTTCCGTCGTGGCTTTTTTTAAGCCAGTTTTCAAAAGCGCATTTGCCTTCTTCACGCCAGTAGTTTTCATAATATTTCCAGTTGTGATGCGAACCGAGCGGCTTCCACGTCTCGCCGTCACCGGCGTGCCGGAATTTTCTTTTGATCCGGCATGGCATTCCTGAGTGGTCAACACCGTGCATAGAATGACGCTTATTGTCGTTGTTTATGTTTCCGAAAAGAAGCCTTGCAAGCAGCACAAGCCCGAAACCCTGCCAGTATCCAATCTGTTTGATGCCGAACAGATCCGGCAGAAGCCAGTTCCACAGCACCATCACAAGCCATCCGATGATAAGCCCTGAAAGCGCAGCCACTGCCACCCCTCCTATCACCCCAAGTGCCACATTGTGTGGATGCAGTTCGTTGTCATTCCATCCCATATTTCCTCCTTGTCAAATTAATCATTGTAACGATACTCGGCCATCTCAATCCCAATCGCTCGCAAAGCGCGGGACTTCCGTGAAAGGAGCGTACCTATCGGTTCGCGCCACTCCTCAGCAAGATCTTTGAAATTCCTGCCATGAAATTCAGTTGCAATCACAACGGCACGGCTTTTAGGATCGAGATTATCTATAGCTTTTTTCAAAGCCTTTGTACGCGTTTTATTCTCATATGCATCGGCAGCGGTTCCACCGGTTCCGGGGATCATGTCGGCGAGTGTAAGAGAGTCATCTTCGTATCCGATTGGAGTCGAGAGAGATACCACCGGCTTGCGTTTTCGCATTCTATCAATTACACGGTTGCGAAGTCCGCGATAGACATAAGCCGCAAGGTTTTCGATTGGAGCTGCTGCATCAGCCGAAGAAATCACCGAAACCAGAACATCCTGTATGATGTCGCTGGCATCCGAATCGGCAGCATCGCGAATGAGTCCACGCACATAAGAAACCATGCGATGATATTCGCTGTCGAAAAACTCGCCAATGCGCTGCGCTGCTGAACTCATGTGCCTCATGACGCATCATTGAAAAAAATATTGCCGCAGATTTTTAGCCCAGAAGAAGCGGACTAAAAATCGCTTGGGAAATCTAAATGTTGCCATCGAAATCCGTTTGCACGGTGGCCGGACACACTTATAGACACGGCAATCTTAACATAGTTTTGAATCTTATCTGCTTTTGCTGAAGGTGTTGAAATAGTGGCAGAGGCCGTAAAAATATTCGTGAAATAAAAAACCCTTGAACAGCTGGCTCCGTGCTATTAAAATCCCTGCGGTTCAAAACAACTTAGGAGGGGCAGATGCCATTCATGAACTGGACAGCCGACTTTTCGGTGGGAATTAAAGAAATCGATCAGCAGCACATGAAGCTCGTTGACATGCTGAACAAGCTGTTCGATGGGATGCAGGAAAAGAAAGGCGGCGATTTCATAAAGGGAATCGTTTTTGAAATTGTCGATTATGCAGCTAAACATTTTGCGCTCGAAGAAAAGTACATGAAGAATTTTGCGTTCTCAGGTTTTGCCGGGCACAAAATTGAGCATGATAAATTCGTGACCAAAGCCCTCGATCTAAAGAAGCGCGTGACCGAAGGCGGTTTTGTACTTTCACTTGAAGTAATGAACTTCCTCAAGACATGGCTTATAGATCACATCATGAAAACAGACAAGGCTTATTCAGATTGTTTCAAGAAAAATGGCGTTCTTTGAACTAATTTGACTGAGAGATGACTTTGCGGCCGGCTTTGAAATTGAAGTCGGCCGTTTTTTATATTCAGACGGAAAGAATTTTCTGGAGCTTTTTTAGGTCTTCCCAAGCGTCGCGTTTCTTTTCGGGCTCGCGAAGAAGAAAGGCCGGATGATAAGTGACAACAACTGGAATGCCCCGATATTCGTGCGTTGAACCGCGAAGCCGCGATACACTTTCGGAAACTCCAAGCAACTGCGTTGACGCAAGCCTGCCGAGGCAGAGAATCGCTTTGGGTGCTATTATTGCAACCTGCCTGTGAAGTATTGGAATGCAATTTACAATCTCGGAATCTTGCGGATCGCGGTTGCCGGGGGGGCGGCATTTAACGACGTTTGTGATAAAAACCTGCTTCTCGCGGGAGACGTCGATCGCCGATAACATTTTGTCGAGTAATTGACCTGCCGGGCCGACAAACGGGCGGCCGGTACGATCTTCTTCAAAGCCGGGAGCTTCGCCGACAATCATCAGCTCTGCGGCAGCGTTTCCGGCGCCGAACACAAGCTTGCCACGAGTAGCGCCAAGCAGACATGCTGAGCATTGTTCTACTTCACGATATAGTTCGACAAGTTCGGCGCGTTTTTGCTCATACGTTTTCAAAGGAGCGACTCTTTTTCCCTGTACAGATATTTCTGATGCCAGGTTGACATCCTGCGGAATTTTTTCAGTGGGAACAGTAGTCGGTTCGTGTTTGTCAATAAGCGGAGAAACGATTTGCGAATGTGGAATAAAGTAGTAGTCAGGAACGCCGAGCTCCTGCTGCTGGCGCAGGTAATCTGCAACAAAGTTGCTCATGGCGTTTTATCCGACAGCATTGATACGGCTTTTGAAAGGATCTTTTGGGCGCATGATGTTTTCGTACCGGAGATTTCTTCGCGTGATCCGTCTGTCAAAAGAATCACAGCCGAAGTGTCTGATGTTCCCAAGGAATCGGAAGGCTTGTTGAAAACCATCAAATCACATTTCTTTTTTCGCATTTTGTCAACGGCGCGATCTTCTGATCCGGTTTCAAGGGCGAAGCAGACGATAGTTTGATCGTTACGTTTTTTTTCACCGAGCGAGGCGGCGATATCCGGGTTGCTTTGCAGTTCTATTGTCATTTCTGAGGTTCTGGCGAGTTTGTTTTCTGAATATCTTGCAGGGCGATAATCAGCAACAGCGGCGGCCATTATGGTTATGTCGGCGTTTGCAAAATGCGAATGAAGTTCATCGTGCATCTGCAGGGCGCTTTCTACGTCGATCCGTTTTACGCCTTCTGGCGGCAAGACTTCGGCGGGGCCGGAAACAACCGTGACATCGGCGCCCATTGCAAGCGCAGCAGCGGCAAGCGACGCACCCATGCGACCCGATGATTTGTTTGTAAGGATTCTGACCGGATCGATGGCTTCCTGAGTCGGGCCTGATGCGATTAACACTTTTTTTCCGGCAAGTAGTTTTGGCATTTGAGCACAAGCGACATATTCAACAATAGATTCAGGAAAGATCATACGGCCTGCCCCACTGTCACCGCAGGCGAGTTCCCCAACTCCAACAGGGAGGACGAAGAATCCGCGATCACGAAGAAGACCCAGGTTCGATTGCGTTACAGGCTTGTCCCACATAACGGTGTTCATTGCTGGAGCAATTACAATTTTACAGCGAACAGAAAGAGCCAGCGTCGAAACAAGGTTATCGGCGATTCCGTGGGCAAATTTCGCTATTGTGTTGGCAGTCGCCGGAGCAACAAGCATCATGTCGGCCCATTCGGAAAGGCGGATGTGATCCATGTCGAACTGCGCAGGGAGATCATCGGAGTAAACGGGATTGCCGCTTACGGTTTGGAGTGCGGTAATGCCGACGAGCGGGAGGGCTGCGCGGGTGAGGACACACCTGACCTCATGCCCGCGCTTGACAAAAAGGCGAACAAGCGAAGGCGCTTTGTAGGCAGCAATGCCACCGGTAATGCAGAGAAGCAGCCGGGGCATTTCGCTTTAACCCTGCTGGTCGTCAGTGTTCTCGACCACGCGGCCTTCGTACAGACGGCGCAGTGCCATCGAAGTCGGCTTCTCGTTTGTGTCGACAATGTTCAGGCGGATCTGGTCGTTGATGAAACGAGCTTCCTGAGCGGCCATAAGTACTGCCTTGTAACGGTTGATCCCGCGCTTTTCAAGCTGGTCAAGATCAAGTTCGAGTCTGCTCACAGTCTGTGCCATAAATATCCTCCGTAAAAAATTTGATTATTCAATATTAAGAGATTGTTCGCGGATCTTCTCGATGTCTTCTTTAAGCGACACGGCAAGATGAGCGATCTCGGCATCGTTGGCTTTGGAGCCGATGGTATTTGCTTCGCGGTTCATTTCTTGCAGGAGGAAGCCCATTTTTTTGCCAAGCGGTTCGGATTCGTCGGCCATGTCGTCGCGCATCTTGACAATATGCGAACGCAGACGAAGGCACTCTTCGGCAATGTCGAGCTTGTCGGAAAGGATCGCTACCTCGGTTGCTATACGCTGAGGATCGACGATTTTTCCTGCAAGGGCTTCGATTTTTTCTTTAAGGATAGCAGTCTGGCGCTTGAATCGAGCGGGAGCTGTTTTCTCGATAATACCGAGAACTTTCTCGATATTTTTCAGGATTTTCTTCATCTCGACAAGCGTGAATGCGCCTTCTTTTGCACGGGATTCACCGAACATTACAAGCGCTTTTTCGGTTACAGGCTTTAAGTGCTTGAAGAAAACATCTTCGGAGATCTTGTTGTTTGCCGTAGAAACAATCTCAGGGTGATGCAAAAGTTCGGAGACGGTAAGATCGCCGCTGACACCGAGGTTTTTTTTGAGCTCATTCGCGATTTTCACGTACTGTGCGGCAAGCGGGCGATTGAGTTTCAGCTCAACAGAATTATCTTCCGGACGTTCAAAATTAACCGAAAGGGTCACGCTTCCACGTGCAACAGAATTTGAAACCAGCTTCTTGATTTTCTGCTCAAGTGAGGCCACCTGTCGTGGCAGATAGCAGGAAACTTCAAGGTAGCGGTTATTTACGCTGCGGACTTCTACGCGTATAGCTCCGATGGCAGTAGTTGCCTCTGCGGAACCGTATCCTGTCATACTGTTTACCGGCATCAAACCTCCGTCAAGTTTCAGCCGTGGTATATGGAACAGCGGAATATAAATTCCGCGGACTTTCGACGCTTGGCTTGCCAATACATCAAAATCTTTTTTATTGGCGGATGGCATCCTATGTAAAGCACCAGACCGGCAGGCGCGGAGCCTTTATTGTATTTCAGTCTGCCATGATTCAAAGGATTCCACTATGAACGGATACCATTTGCCGACAGAAGCTGTATGAGAATATGCCGCGAAGACTGGTAATGATTCATGCAATTATATGATAGTAAATCATCTATTAGTTTGTTGTCGCGCCGGATATTTCAGATCGGCGGGAATCGGGTTAGTGCTGAAATAATATCACGAACGTAGATCCGGATTGCGGGATAAATGAAACCTTTGCCATGATCTTCGCGCGGGTATTCATAAACATCCCGTAACATGGCTGGCGCGTAGAGTGGAACTGCTTCCGTAGCTCTGCTTTCGGTTATCTGATTCTGGTCGATCACTTTACTGCTGACTCCTGTTTCCATTTATCTGACTACAAGTCATGTCTGTTGCTTGCGTCTTAACCGTTAGAGACACGGCTGGCGGGAAATCTTGCAGGAAGGAATCGGATAAATATATCGGAGTGGTTTGATCTTCATATTGAGATTGCTGAGCGACATATTATTGCACATCGCATGCTCGTCATCTGTTTATAAAAAGAGGCTGCCTCGTTTTGAGACAGCCCCAATTGCGATGTACAAAGAACCTTTTGTTTATTCGCCTACAAGAATCTTTGGAATATCTTCGTCGGCACTTATGCCAACACCACGGATTCCGAAAGTGTCAACCAAAACCTTCGCAACATTTGGCGACAGGAACGCCGGAAGTGTCGGCCCGAGGCGGATGTTCTTCACGCCAAGGTGAAGCAGTGCCAGAAGAACCGCTACCGCCTTCTGCTCGTACCATGCAATATCAAACGAAAGCGGCAGCTTGTTGATGTCGTCGAGGCCAAAGACTTCCTTGAGCTTTAGCGCGATGACCGCAAGCGAGTAGCTGTCGTTGCACTGACCGGCATCGAGCACACGCGGGATTCCGCCGATATCGCCGAGGTTGAGCTTGTTGTAGCGATACTTGGCGCAACCTGCCGTAAGGATCACGGTGTCGTTCGGAAGTTTTTCGGCAACCTGTGTGAAGTAGTCACGTTCCTTGTGGCGACCGTCGCATCCGGCCATTACTACAAAGCGTTTGATCGCCCCGCTCTTCACTGCATCAACAACTTTTCCGGCAAGTACCATCACCTGATTGTGAGCGAATCCGCCAACGATCTTTCCCTCTTCAATCTGCACCGGAGCCTTGCAGGTCTTGGCTTTTGCAATGATCGCCGAGAAATCTTTCTTGCCGCCTTTTGCGCGGTTTGCAATGTGCGGTACACCCGGCCATCCGGCCATTCCCGTTGTGTAAATGCGATCTTTGTACGAATCTTTTACCGGCGTGATGCAGTTGGTGGTCATTAAAATCGGGCCGTTGAAGGTCTCGAATTCTTTGTCCTGTTTCCACCATGCGTTGCCGTAGTTGCCCACAAAATGCTTGTACTTCTTAAACGCCGGATAGTAATTCGCCGGAAGCATTTCGCTGTGAGTATAAACATCGACGCCACTACCTTCGGTCTGCTCCAAAAGCTCGGCCATGTCGGCAAGATCGTGACCCGAAATAAGAATACCAGGATTTCCACGAACGCCGATATTAACTTCGGTGATTTCCGGATTGCCGTAGGTTTCAGTGTTCGCTTTGTCAAGCAGAGCCATTGTTGTAACAGCCGTTGCTCCACCTTCGAGTGTCAGCGGAACAAGCACATCGGCACCGACATTTTTGGTAGTTGTGGCGAGTGCCTTCACTGCATAAGTGTAGATCGCGTCGTCTTCGTAACCGAGAACTGCGGCATGATCTGCGTAAGCCGCGATGCCCTTCAACCCGTAGGTTACGAGTTCCTTGAGCGAGCGGACATCTTCGTTGGCTTCGGCCTGAACGCCAATTGTCGCGGCCTTTGCCTCAAAGGCACTTTCGTCGGCAAACCATGTGGAAGCTTCAGGAATAGAGCCGTCGTTGCCTACTTTTTCAAGAAGAGCTTTTTTGATCTTCAACGCTTCGACAATCTGCTTTGAGATTCTCAGGTTGTCAAAATTCGCATTTGTAATGGTCATGAAAAGCGACTGCAAAATGAATAGGCCGGTAGCCTTGTCGATTGGCTTGTTTGCAGAGGCCTTCTCTTCAAGAACAGCTATGCCTTTGAGATTGAAAATGAGCAGATCTTGCAGATTGGCGGTGTCGCCCTTCTTGCCGCAAACACCGTTGACCGTGCAACCCGTTCCACGAGCGGTCTCTTGACACTGGAAACAGAACATAGAAACTCCTTTGAAAGAATTTAGGAAATTAGAAACAGTAAAAAATCAAAATTCAAAGCAGAAGCATTAATGAGAAGGAAGGCATTTAGGACAGAAGCATTGGGGCGCCTCCCTTCGGGCCGCTTCTCCTTATGTGCTCCGGCTGTCGCCTGCGGTACTCGCGTTCCGCTTCGCACATTCCACTTCATTTCGGCCACGGGCCTCGTTCCGTTTCATCACTCCAGCCCCCCCTGGCGCATTCCAAGGCAAAGAACACCCATCCGGCCACGGGCCGGTCCCTCTTGTAAAGGTTGCAACCTTTACAAGAGGGAAAAAATTTGCTCCGCGGGTCGCGCAATCGACTTCACCTCACCGCCGATCATTTCACCAAGCCCCCTTGAAAGGGCATGTTCCCGAGCGAGCGAGGAAAAAGAACGAGCTTTGCGACGGG
>CAIOZP010000187.1 GCA_903862805.1 uncultured Fibrobacterota bacterium | reverse complement strand
GATGACGGCATCATGCCGCAAACCCGCGAACATATCGAGATCCTCAATCTACTTCAGGTTCGCCGCGGACTTGTGGTGCTAAATAAAATCGATATGGTTGATCCCGACTGGGTTGAACTTGTCAAAGACGACATCGCTACGTTTCTTAAGGGAACGGTGCTTGAGAATGCGCCGATAGTTCCGGTATCGGCACTTGCCGGACCCGGAATCGACGATCTCAAGGAAGTGATTTTCGATCTTGCAGGCAAAGCCGCTCCCCGGCAAGACAACGGACTTTTCCGCATGTGCGTTGATCGCGTTTTCTCTGTCAAAGGGTTCGGAACTGTTGTAGCCGGAACGATTCTTTCCGGGCAGGTTTCGCAGGGCGATTCTCTGGAACTGCTTCCGGCGCAGGTTCCGGCGCGAGTGCGTGGGGTTCAGGTGCACGGCAAAACTGTGCCCACTGCAAAGGTCGGATCGCGCGTTGCGATCAATCTGCAGGGCACCGAAAAGGAATTGGTCACCCGTGGAGATGTCATTGCCGAGCCGGGTTTTCTTTCGGCATCGTCATGTATAGATGTTCATTTCAAATATCTCGACACGGCTTTGGAATCGCTTGAAGATCGTGCCCGTGTGCGCGTGCATACCGGCACAAGCGAGTGCATCGCCCGCCTTGTTTTCCTTGACGAAAAGGAAGTGATTCCAGGCAGCGAAACATTTGCGCAGCTTCGACTCGAAACGCCGATTGTTGCCGAGCGCGGTTATCGTTACGTCATTCGCACATATTCGCCGATGCATACGATTGGCGGCGGCACCGTGATTGATCCGGCGGCCCGTCCGCACCGGCGTTCGGAGGCAGATAAAATCATTGCCAATCTCAAGCGTCTGCTCGATGGCGATCCGGTTCAGGTTGCTCTGGAATATTACGATCGCGCACGTTTTATTCCACGTTCCGATGAAGAGGCGGCGAAGGCTTTGAGCCTCACTCCAGCGCAGTTTGAGACTCGCATTGCGCAGCTCTTGGATCAAAATCTTGTGGTGAGAATCGGCAAGAAACGCTGTGCCTCAAGAAGCAATGTCGAGATGCTGAAGAAGAAGATCGTTGTGATAGTCGATGAATATATTCAGGCGCATCCGCTTAAGCTTGGTGCTTCTGCGGCAATGGCACGCTCGCAGGTGAAGCAGACAGTCGATCAGCCGTTCTTCAAAGAGATCCTCGATGAAATGAACACCGAAGGATTGCTTGACGTCGAAGGCGATCAGATCAAGCCGAAGGGGTATTCGGTCAGGCTTTCCGATTCGCAGTTGTCAAGCATAAAGACAATGGCCGATGCCTTCCAGGCCGCCGATCTTGCTCCGCCTTCATCTGCCGACGTGCTTTCAAAAGCGGGCAAGGATGCCGAGTCATTGTTCGAGTACTTGCTCGACGCCGGCGAATTGGTACGCCTTGAAGACGGCGAGGTTTTCCATCGTGATGCGATTGCAAAGGCCTTCAAAATAATGATCGATGCGTTTGCTAAAAACAAAGAAATTTCCATATCGGAATTTCGTGTGGTCTTTGGAGATCTTTCCCGCAAATTCGTGGTGTCACTTTTGGCATTTGCTGACCGGCTCAACTACACACGCCGCGCTGGCGAAGCCAGAGTCGTTGCCGATCCGACCGTCGCCGAGGCTTGGATCAATCGCTCTAATTCACGATAATCGTTCCTACATTTATTTGTCTCAATGTCCCGTCAACGTTGACGGTAATTGTTGTGTTATGCCCGTTATTGGCGATGGCCATTATCGTCCATTTACCGTTTTGAACATTCTTGATTGAGAAATATCCATTCGCGTCGCAGGTTGCATCAGGAACCCTGATTGTATCTGGAAGCGAGGTGCTTGGATAGATGTAGATCATCGCAAATGGAATTGGGATCGTCAATTCAATCTGGTTTACCGAATGCGCGCTTGTCGTTGAATCCTTTTTGACATTGCCGACAACTTCCGTACCCGATCCACCGCTGTCAGATGAAGAGGCGAGTTCGCATCCGTAAATCATGCAGATGGTAAGCACTCCAATAAAGGCCCAAAGAATTCTGT
>CAIOZP010000186.1 GCA_903862805.1 uncultured Fibrobacterota bacterium | reverse complement strand
CAGATGCTCTCCGCCGAATCCGCCGTTGAACCAATACACATTGTCCCGTGAGTGTCCCCCGAAGTTCTGCTTCAGTCTGGCACCTGCGGACACATTGATCTCCCACGGCGAGCTGAATTCGGCCGACCAATCGCTCCACAAATCAGGGTCGCTATGACGCTCGGCATCAGCAGAATCAGACGTTGTAATTTTGTTAGTTACATGCAAGGTATCGTAATAGATAAGATCATTCCAATTTTCATCAACTGTAATTGTGACCTTTTTGATAGGAACACGACAATATCCGTCAATCTGAGTAAGCCATTTCCTGTTTATTCCGGACGAGAACGAATAATTGTAATTGGTATCCGGATAGACATAGTCTATGGGCTTGTTCAAATACGACGGATATATGCATGCGGTTTTCATGAACCAATACCCACGGGCACTTATCTGTGCATCGACCGGAAACTTTGTAAGTTTCAAGCCCAACTGGGCATTGTTATATGAAGTAACAATCCGCTCTTCGTAAGGCTTAATGTATGGACTCTCGTAAATTGAATCAATAGGATGAAGAGGCGTGATTCCGTCATAAATTTCCTGCGCAAAAATCTGCACGTGTTTGGTCGGCTGGAATGCACCGTAGTAATTCAACACGGTATTCATTGATGCAACACCCAAGCTGTCACCGCCCAAAGCCGGCTGCGCAAGATAATTGCGGATGTCAATCTGCTGAATCGCACTCGCACCCGATGCTGCAATGGCAATCGTTGTGATTGTGGTTATCAATATGTTCGGTATGATTTTATTGAATTGCATCGTATGGACACTCCTTTACACATTTGAGGCAGTGCTCACACTTTGACGGGTCGATAACCGCTTTGTTGTTTATTACAGAAATGGCGTTGTAAGAACAAACCGTAACGCATTTGCCGCAGCCGACACAATGCTCTGTGTTGACTTCCAGAAAGGCACCATTTGTTGGAGATATCTTGCATGCGATTCCGACAACAGCAATTAGCGCCGGTATTATGATCCACAAAAGAATTGACCTGATTTTTTTCATCGCGGAGCCCCGTAGGAGCAGGTTTTAACGCAGAGTTTGCAAGCGACGCATTTTTCTGGGTCAACTATGGCCTTGCCCTTTTCAATCGTAATGGCCTGCACCGGACAGGTCCGGACGCAGTCGCCGCAACCGACACATTTATAGCGTGCTATCGTGGTCTTTATCGGATCCTGAGCTGTCGAAAATATCGCCAGTCCAAGGATCAGAAAGACGGAGCTGATGAACAAAAGTCTCTTCATTGTTCTTCCGTGGAAAAAGTGGACAAAAAAATCCCGCCTTTGAAAACAGAGGCGGGATAGCTGGTTGTCGATTATTTGCCGGAACTCGCCGGAGCGGGATCGGCCTTTGGTGCGGCAGCTTTTGGATCCGCTTTCGTATCGGTCTTTGCCGCTGGAGCAGCAGCAGGAGCATCTGCTGGCTTAAGTGCAATTGCCTTTACCGGACAGCCTTTCACGCATGTGCCGCATCCGATACATTTTGTAGGATCAACAACAGATTTCACCTTGCCATCAACAATAACTTTGGTAATTGCCTTTACCGGGCAATTCTTTATGCAAGTACCACAGCCTATGCATTTCGATTTATCGATGAGAGAAACCATTTTGACTGCGCTGTAACCTCCGAAGGATGCAAACAAAACGAGGCACACTGCGGCAAGAACCCTTTTGTACATATTCACTCCTTATTGTGAAGAAATTTTCACTGTTTCGTTCGAGCTATTACACTCAATACAATTTCGGTCACTTTGCAATAACAGATAGCGACTGCATTAATCCAATCGCGGTAAACCTGTACATTGAAATTATATCAAGGTCAAGAAATTTCAATAAGAGCTCAGGCTCTGAATGATTAAGATACTGAGAAGAACAATATGTGTTCCTTCCCAGTATTTGCATCAAATTAGCGCTGGACAATTATGCTTTGGGATCTGATCCCTGAATTTGTCACGATTCTCACTATGTATCGACCGGCTGCAATGCTGTTAACTGGAATGTACCCCGCCGCAACACCGCCTGAGGCACGGAGCGATTCCGACCGTATGCATGAGCCGTTAAGGCTATAAAGTCCTACGGTTACATCGGATTTGCTTGGAACAGTCATGTGTACCAGCGAGCCGGAAACAGCAACTGAGAACTCTGCATGTGTCTTTGCTGAACCGAGTATTCCGACTGTAAGCGTCGTCTGAAAAGAACTGCTTTGGGTTTCCGTTCCGACTGTTACATCGATATTGTAGTTGGTTCCTGGTGCAAGTCCCGTAATCATCATTGATTTTCCTGCGAGATCGTTGGGCATCATATTACATACTATTGGTGCCCCTCCACCGATCGGCGTACAGGTACAGGATCCAGTGGAACCGCTGCCGCCTGTCCATGAAATAGTCACCGACGTATCATTGATGTTCGACGGAACATTTAGGAAAAGAGGCGGTGGCGCAGAAGTCTGGAAAGTTTCAAACTGGGTTTCTGCTCCAATATTGACAGTAACGGTGTAATTCGTTCCTGCGGTCAAGCCGGTAAGATCGAGGGTTAATGCTGCAAACTCGCCAGCCGTAATTGAACGCGAAATCACTGGAGCGCCTCCTCCACTTGCTGTTACCGTAATCGAACCGCTTGTACCAGTTCCTCCGGTCCATGAAACAGTTGCGGAAGTTTCGGTAATGTTCGCGGCCGCCTGCAATGCAAGCGGTGCAGAACCGGCAAGTGTGTTGAATGTCGTACTTGCCGCTGATGCTGTATATCCCTGCATTTGCGATCCTGCATTCTGTTCTATGCGGATAGTATAGTTGGTGCTTGAAGTGAGTCCGGTTTGTATTAGGCTTTTTGAACTGGCTTCTGTTGCCGTAAGGGCGCGGGTTATTGGTGTTCCATTTGTAGGCGTCAGCGTTAGAGTCCAAGCAGAAACATTATGGTTCGTGCTCCATGTAATTGTTACAGAAGTAGCGGTTGGAACACAAGTTTTGATCTTTGTTGCGTTGTTCAATGTCGCCGCTGTAATCGCGTCAACAGCCTGTGTTCCAGCAAACGCCGTCCCGCAAATCAGCAGAATTGCCGGTATTGCTCTCATCTTCATAAATCCTCCAACTATTAGGTTTGTGTCGTCTACATTGCTGCATTATACAAAGAATTTGCGTTTTCAAGACGGTTATTGTTGACCTTGTTGACTTATTTCATAATAACTGCCAATTACACAAGTAATATACTGAAAACTTTTTCCAGCGCATGTTATTTTTTGAGTATTTTATAATAAAATTATACGTGATTTTTATCACAAGAAATGTTTTCCTGCGAAAACACTGGGCTTTTTGTCGAAATAGTACTTGGTTTGTCGGTTAGAGCACGAAATAAAGGATATATAGTTATTCATAGAAGTGCATTTTAAGGAAAAATGGCTGAAATGTCAACAAAATATTTGACAAGCTTTTTTTAAACGGTGTCACTTCGTAGTAGATTTTATGATTGTCTAATAAGCAATTGATTGGTGGTGCCACTTTTGGGGAATGTTGATGCTCCCTCAGTCGTTCAAGCTTTGGGGTTAATAAGTTCAAAAACCGCTAAAGCTTTTGAATCAGCGCCCGAAAGATACCACAGACAGGGATGTCGGCTTACGTACAAACGGATTTGTGCTCGGTGCAATGTTTCGTGGAGGTTTGTATGAGCGTCAATCCCGCTGGCAGTTCTTCTCTGCTCGGCCTGTTCGCTGCGGCTCAGGCAAACCAAAGTACCAGCAGTTCCACTTCCCCGACAACGAGTGCTACGGATATTCTTGCCCAACTCAGCAACGATCAGTCGTCGGCTTTCAGTTCCCTGCTCTCAGAAACCGATTCGAGTTCCAGTAGCAACGACTCCCTTCTTACGGCCCTGACATCGGTGTCCAGCAGCAGCGTATCTATGCTGAAGTCGCTTCAATCGTCAAATTCCTATGCACAGTTGATTCAGTCCGCAGTCAGCGGTAGCGCGGATAATTCTGCCAGTTCCATTTTCGGCGGCTTGGATTCGACTCCTGCCGTTTTGGACAGCAACAGCGCCCTTTTGACCGCTCTGGGCAGTTCTGGGATGAGCAGTTCCCAGATAACCAGCGTGTACAACGAGGTTTCTGCGATGAGTAGCGGTGCCAGACAAGCTGCAAGCACCTCGGCCTCAAGTTGAACCTTCACGAAAAGCTTTATCTGTCTTTTAGCAGAGGATGATCTTCTGTGCATCCGTTATGCTATGAGCAACAAACCTTGATCTCTCAACGACCTCGTCAGCGTCAAAGATCCTGACAGAGAACCGAGCTACTTTCTGTCCGGATTTTCCTTAGGATTGCTCTTCGGAGGAATAGTATTTATCGCTAACCCTGTTTCTCAAACAAGCCCCTGCCATCGCCATCGTAAGCATCATAGACATGCCCGAACACGGCAGTAACCTTCTCAGCAAAAGTCTTCCGGTCATACTTCTCTGGAAGACCAGAATCCAACGAATCTTCGATAGTCTGCTTCACAACGGCACGGGCGCTTACCCTGTCCTTCCAGCCGATGACCAAAGCTATTCTTATCTTGTCAAGTAAGGTTTTCGCAGCCAGCTTGACGGTGTCACGTTCCTGATTTGTCAGATCCGGGCCCGGTCGGGTCAGTATATCAAATATGGTTAGCTCTTCCTCGGAGAGGTGCTCCCTGACATGCCGTTGTTCCTCATTATCCAATGACGCGCTGAGTTCGAGCAGCTCATGGAATAGTTCTTCTATTGTCCGGCTGCCCGCATTGTACGCATTGATCAGATCTGTGAATTTTTCGAGGTAGCTTACCCTTGTGCGGTTGAACGGAATGATCCTGTTGAGCCGGGCCATAATGGCTGTTTTCAGTTGCTCCAGTTCGACATTCTTACGGTTCGACTTTTCAAACTTCAACGCAAGTTTCTCGAAATCTATCTTGGTCAGATCTATTGCACCAAGGTGATCGGCCCCTTCACGAATCGTGAACCCCTCGGCAGAAATCGACTCGTCGAGGAGCGCGTGGATCTTCCGCAGAACATCCGTTACATCCTCCGGACTACCACCGGTCTGGAACCGTATCTCGTCGGCGATGGTCGATATGCAACCGATAGAGGACGCGAACTGCGACACAGATGGATCTGGTTTCACCGCCTGGAATAACGACTTCACAAACCTTGCGTGCATCAGGAAGGTTTTGCGCTCTTCCTCTGGAGCAATGAGCACATTCACCGCGTCTGCAATCTTTTGCAAACGGTCGAAGCTCTGTACATGCTCCTGTTCAATCGCGACGATATTCACTCCGCGGCTCGTGCAAAAGCCAACAGCTTCGGTCAGCGCAGCTCGCAGTTCCGCTACGAGTTGTTTCTTGTCACGTACAGGATTTGCCCCGCCCTTGCCAGCGCCGTATATCGCCAGAGCTTTTTCAAGGGAGCTGAAGACATTCGCATAGTCAACAATGAGTCCGCTATGCTTGCCCGGATAAACACGATTGGCACGAGCGATAGTCTGCATGAGGGTATGGTTTCGCATCGGCTTGTCGAGGTACACCGTCGAACAGCTTGGGGCATCAAAGCCTGTCAGCCACATAGCGCAGACAAAGACAAGCCGGAGAGGATCTGAGGGTTCCTTGAATTTTTCATCAAGAGACTCGTTCACCATGTGAAGTCGATGCGGCTCTATATCAAGTCCGATCTTTTTCATATCCTCGATTTCGTTCTGAGCGGCCGATACGATGACTGCCCGATCCGTTGACTCGATCAAATCCTTCCGTAGCAACAATGCGCGGTATTCGTCACTGTCGGAATCTTCATATTTTGAGACTCGCAACTTTTCCTGAACCAATTTCAACTCGGTGGCGAACGCCGCAGATACCTTGTCGTACATCCGGAGTGCCGTTGCCTTATCTATAGAAACCACCATGGCCTTCCCGAAGAAACCACGCGAGAGAAAGTGCCGCACTATATCCTTGGCAACGGTTTCGAGGCGGTCGTCACGGACTATAAGATGGTACTGCTTTGAGAGGATGCTCTGAATCTTCTCTTCGCCGTCGTCGGACAAACCGGCCTGTTCGATGATCTCGTACATCTGTTCATCGAGTTGCGGATTGTCAAGATGAAGCTCCGGTGTCCGGTTCTCATAAAACAGTGGAACCGTGGCGCCATCCTCGACGGACTGCTGAAAGTCGTAGATCGAAACGTAGTCGCCGAATACCTCGCGGGTCCGTTCCTCTCCGGCAATGAGAGGCGTGCCGGTAAATGCTACAAACAGTGCGTTGGGAAGTGCGGCACGCATGTTCATCGCCAGCGTATCGTACTGACTGCGATGCGCCTCGTCGGTTATCACGATAACATCACTGCGGTCGCAGAGCTGTTCGGCTATCTGGAACTTGTGGATGAGGGTGAAAACGTACCTGTGATTCTCGCCAAGGAGCTGCCGAAGATGCGCCCCGCTCGATGCATGGCAGTTGACACTCTCGGCTTCGCTGACAACACCGCAGCCCTTGAATATCTTTGCAATCTGGACATCCAGCTCGACACGATCGGTCACAATGACGAATGTCCAGTTGCCGGGAATCTTCCGCAATATCTTCTGTGCGAAGAACACCATCGAAAAGCTCTTGCCGGAGCCTTGTGTCTGCCAGAACACCCCGCCGCGACCATGTCCCAGAGCACGGGCTTCCATCGCCTTCGTGATGGCGTTGTTCACGCCGATATATTGGTGATTCTGTCCCACGATCTTTGCGAGGCCGCTCTTGAGCTCGGAAAACAGCGTGTAATTTTCGATCAGGTCGAGCATACGTGCTTTGTCACAGGTTCCGCGAATCAGTACCTCCAACGATACACGGCGCGGTTCGTTCTCGCTTTCAATCCGCTTCCACTCGAAAAATCGTTCCCAGTTTGCCGTCAAAGACCCGATCCGACTATCGAGACCATTGGAGACAATCAACATTGCATTGTACCAGAAGAGTTGCGGAACACCGTTTTGCGGATGCTTGTAGCTGGTGATGTTTTCGTCAAAGCCCTGTCGTGACGGAACTCCTGGCTTCTTGAACTCCACTACCAACAGCGGCAGCCCATTCACAAAACCTACGAGGTCAGGGCGACAGGTATAAAGCGGCCCCTGAATAGTCAGCTGGTTGACCAGTAGAAAGTCGTTGTTCTCCGGGGTCAGCCAGTCGATGATCCTTATCCGCTCGTCGGATAGTGTTCCCTTGGCAGGGTCGGTTACTTTGACCAGAACACCGTTTTTGAGCAGGTCATAAACCTCGCGGTTTGCCACTACCGGAGCAAGAACTGCTCTGCTCTTCGCAATCTCATCAATCGCCGACCGAATGGCGGCTTCGGGGATGCCTGGGTTCAGCCGGTAGAGAACCGCCGATAGCCGCGCGGTCAGTACCACTTGTGATTTGGTATCGCGCGAAAGCGGTGTTCCCGTTCCGAGAACCTCATCGGTGGCGCAGAAGGTCTGCCAGTCAAGGTCGCCAAACAGGGTGATTGCCGGTTGCTCGACCAGATGGTTTTCGGTGAAGGTGTTTGGCATTATCTATCAAATCCAGTGTTTATTACCGCGCGGCTATAAATTACAAACTCCGGATTCTGTATTACACCGCGCGGCAATGTAATATATGGAAGTCGTTGATTTTGTTGGATAACATAATGCCATTTATTACATCGCGCGGAAGATTGGTCGTTTTTTAGACCCAAAATGTAATATAGAATCAGACCTGTTTTTTTATTGCGCCACATTCACGAACACCTTAATTCAAAGTTTGTTATTTATCAACTTGTTACATGATCAGTTCGCTCATAACGGCTCATAACGGCTCATAACGGCTCATATTAAACCTCTGGGAATGAGTAAAAGGCTCCTCGACGTATTCCATGCATTACGATTTTTCCTGCGGCGCTCAGTCGCACGAGTAGTTTGGACGCTTGGTCTTTTGAGATATGGCAAAGCTCCATCACGTCCGACCGGCTGATTTTTCCATGCTGGCGGACATAGCTGAGAATCATCTGTTCACGCTGAATAGCTGAAAACCCTGCCTGTCTGATATACGCAGCTTTGCCTACGGCTTCACGATAAAGCGTAGCCGACAAGGTGTAACTGCGACCGCGCGTTGTACCATGTGCCTCGACAAGGCCCGCCTCGGTCAATACTTCGAGGGTTCGCTTGGCGCTGGTGGTATCACGTTGAATCCGCTCTGCAAGTTCTTCGAGCGTCAAACGCCTGAGCTCACGAACAGCTGACAATGCGATAAGGCTGTCAATCGGCAGGGAAGAGCCGCAACGTTCTTCCTCCTCAATTACCAGTTTGATGAAATCCATATTGGCAGGGTTGGTAGGCATTCGCAGAACTACATTCCCTGAATCGGTACGACTGTAATCCGGGGCGGCGCGCCCATACCGGAGCAATCCCCTGTAGATTGTATCGACGCCACGTCCGGAGCGTTCTACAATACCGATCCTTTTCATTGCATCGGCAAGAAGCGGATTACGTGGCCGTGGTTCGATGTTCATTCTCAATTAATCCAAATCTTACGTGATCATCACCATATTTGCCAAAACCAATACCAGGCGCAACAGCTACTTTTGCTTCTAACAGTAGTTTCTTGGAAAATTCCAATGACCCCATGGCTTGATAGATCTCTGGAATTTTCGCCCAAACAAACATGGTCGCTTTGGGCCTTGTCACAGGCCAACCAGCCGCATTTAAACCGTCACATAAGACATCACGTCTTTTTCTGTACATCTCGGCAATTTCTGTTACACACTCTTGTGGACCTTCAAGTGCAGCAATTGCAGCAATCTGAATGGGAGCAAACGTCCCATAATCCAGATAAGATTTAATTCTGGCCAGCGCAGAAACCAATTCTTTGTTACCACACATAAAACCTACTCGCCAACCGGGCATATTGTAGCTTTTAGACATGGAGAAAAACTCTACGGCAATATCTTTAGCACCTTCAACCTGAAGAATAGAAGGGGCTTTGTAGCCATCAAAGACAATGTCTGCATAGGCAATGTCTTGAACCACCCAAATATCATGTTCTTTCGCTACAGCGATAATTTTCTCAAAAAAATCCAGCTCCACACACTCAGTGGTTGGATTGCCCGGAAAATTTAGAATTAGCATTTTTGGCTTAGGCCATGAGTCAACTATTGCTTTTTGCAATTCCTCAAAGAAATCACCATCCGAAATCATGGGGACATGCCGTAAATCTGCACCGGCGATAACCACACCATAAGGATGTATCGGATAGGCAGGATTAGGTACCAGCACAACATCCCCTGGTCCTAATGTGGCCAACGCCAAATGCGCTAAACCTTCTTTAGAACCAATGGTGACAATCGCTTCGGTTTCGGGGTCCAGATCAACATCATAACGGGTTTTGTACCAGTCACAGATTGCTTTTCTTAAACGAGGAATACCCTTGGAAACTGAATAGCGATGCGTATCTGGACGTTGAACTGCTTCTATCAATTTATCAACAATATGTTGGGGTGTAGGTTGATCGGGATTACCCAT
>CAIOZP010000185.1 GCA_903862805.1 uncultured Fibrobacterota bacterium | reverse complement strand
GCTTTGGGTGAGGCCTTGGCGCAGGCGGTGACGATTTCGCATACTCCCGTCTCGTCAAGACCGGTGGTTTCGATTCGCACAGTAACAGCGGCGGTGAGAGCTTCGCGAACGTATTTCAGTTCCTTCGCATTTTCGACAATGACCGAATATCCTTCGTCGCGTCGCTGGAGTTTTCCGCGAATGAGCAGGTGCGTGTCGGGTGCGCAGAGCATCGAGAATTTCTCGTAGTCTTTGGGAAAGAATGTTGCCTCGATATTTCCATCGAGGCTTTCCATTGCGCAGACGCACATCTGATCACCTTTTTTGGTCATGATCTTTTTGACCGACAACACCATTCCGCCAAAGACTACCGACTGGCCTTCGCTCAGTTCGGCAAGTGCTTCGGTCGTGAGGCGAATTGTGGAGAAGCTCCGCAATTCGTCGAGGTAATGATCCAACGGATGTCCGCTCATATAGAAATTGAGCACGCTCTTTTCGCGGGCAAGAATATCGGAATAAGACAGCGGAGGAATGTTTGGAAGTTCAGGTTCGGGAATAGAAACCGCCGAGTCGAGACCTCCGAAAAGACTGACCTGATCGGAATCTTTTTCGCGCTGGATAAGTGCGCCATAATCTACCGCTTTGTCAACCGCGGCAAAGAGCTGCGAGCGCAGACTCGGATGCAATGTGTCGAGCGCACCGGCGGCGATCAGCGATTCAAATGCCTTCTTGTTGCAGAGGCGAAGATCGAGGCGCGTCGCCATATTGAAGATGCTTGTGTACGGCCCGTGCTTCTCTCGCTCCGTCACGATCAGCTCGGCGGCCTTACCCACGTTTGCAATCGCCGATAGTCCGAGGCGGATGTTGCCTTCGTCGATCGAACAATTCTCGTGACTGCGGTTGACATCGGGGGAAAGCAGCTTCAGCCCCATGCGCTCGGCCTCGTCGCGGGTCACGGTGAAGTAGTCGCGATCCGACAAATAACAGGTGAGAACCGCCGTCATGTATTCGCGTGGATAATGCGCTTTAAACCACGCCGCCTGATACGAGATGTGCGCATAAACCGCCGCGTGCGCCTTGTTGAAACCGTATTCGGCAAATTTCGCAAGAAGTGCCCAGACTTCCTCGGCGACCTTCGCGGGAATGCTTTGCTTCTCGGCTCCCTCGACAAATTTCGGGCGCATCTTTTCCATCACGTCAACCTGCTTTTTGCCCATCGCCTTTCGCAATTGATCTGCGCCGCCGAGCGTGAAGCCGCCCATCTTCTGCGCCACTCGCATAACCTGTTCCTGATAGACCACGATGCCGTAAGTGACGTCGAGGATCTCGCGTAAAATCGGATGCGGATAGCGGATCTCTTCGGTGCCGTGCTTGCGCTTGATGAAGCTGTCGATGTTGTTCATCGGGCCCGGGCGGTAGAGCGCGGTCATTGCAATTAAATCTTCGACGCGGGTTGGTTTGAGCTGTCGCAAATATTTCTGCATGCCCGGCGATTCAAACTGGAAGATGCAGGTCGTGTCGCCTTTGTGAAAAATCTTGTAGGTCTCTTCGTCGCCGTCTTCGATCTTCCACGGATCAATTTTCACGCCGTGATATTTCTCGACCAGCCCGCAACATTCCTGCAAAACCGAGAGCGTGCGCAGACCAAGAAAGTCCATCTTCACAAGGCCCGCGTTCTCGACATACTTCATATCGAACTGCGTGACCGGCAGGTTGAGGTCGTCGTCCTTGCCGTTCTGTTTGAACAGCGGCGCCCAGTTCTGCACCGGCCCGGGCGCAATGATCACACCGGCCGCATGAACACCGGCCTGACGTGCCACGCCCTCAAGGGTTTTCGCGGATTCAAAAATGCGCGCGACATCGGGATTGTTGGCGATTTCGGCTTTCAGCTCGGCGCTTTTTTCTATCGCATCGGAAAGTTTTTTCACGCCGTCTTCGATCATCTTCGTCAGGCGATTCGCATCTGCCAATGGGAAAGATGTTACGCGGGCAACGTCTTTCACCGCGTTTTTCGCCATCATTCGTCCGAAGTTGATAATCTGGCAGACGTTTTCGCGGCCGTATTTCTCGCGCACGTAGTCGATGATCTTCGCACGGTCGCGGTCGGCAATGTCGGCGTCAACGTCGGGAAGACTGATACGTTCCGGATTGAGGAATCGCTCGAAAAGTAAATCGAACTTGAGCGGATCGATGTTCGTTATATCAACGACGTATGCGATCATCGAACCAGCGGCCGATCCTCGGCATCCGCGAAAAATTCCCTGCCGATCGGCCTCGATAAGAAAGTCGCGGACGATCAGATAATATCCCGAAAAGCCCATGCTCGTAATAACAGAAAGCTCGTAGTCGAAACGCTCTCGGGCTTCAGGTGTCACCTGCGGATACTTGCGAAGCAAACCTTCTTCTGCTAAGTGAAGCAGGTAGGCGTCGTCGCTTTCTTTGCTGGTCTCGCGCTTGAACTCTTCCGGAACACCCGGCGATGGCATGACCGCCTTGTTTCGCGGATCGACATCACACATTTCGGCGATCATCACCGTGTTGCTGATGGCTTCCGGCACATCGGGGAAGAGCGCCGCCATTTCCTCGGGGCTTTTGAAATAGAATTCGTCGGTCGAGAATTTCATGCGGTCGGTGTCGGAGAGTTTCTTTCCCGTTTGCAGACAGAGCATCATCTCGTGAGCGCGCGCATCTTCCTTGCGGAGATAGTGCGCGTCGTTTGCCACGATGAACGGCACACCCATTTCGCGGCCGAGTTCAATGAGTCTCGGATACGCCGTCTCCTCTTCTTCGAGTCCGTGCCGCTGAAGTTCGAAAAAGAAATTTCCCTCGCCGAAGATTTTCAGGAATTCTTCCGTCAGGCTCTTGGCCTTTACCTTGTCACCAGCATAAAGCGCCACCGGAATCGCCCCGCCAATACAGGCCGAAGTTGCAATAAGGCCTTCAGCGTGATCTCGCAAAAGCGCCATATCGATTCTCGGCTTGTAGTAGAATCCATCCATGTATCCGGCCGACGAAAGTGCCATCAGGTTTTGCCAGCCAGCTTTGTTTTTGGCTAAAAGAACAAGGTGGTGACTCTTTTTATCTTCGCCAGGATTGCGACTCGTGCGCGAGTTCGGCGCAACGTAAGCCTCGAAGCCCAAGATCGGTTTCACGCCCTCTGCGTAGAGCTTTTCGTGGAACTCCATCGCGCCAAACAAACCGCCATGATCGGTGATCGCCGCTGCGGGCATGTTCCATTTCTTGGCAAGTTTTGCCAGCTCTTTGATCTTTATCGCGCCGTCGAGAAAGCTGTATTCGGTGTGCGTGTGAATGTGTACGAAAGGAATGTGTGGGGTGTGGATCGTTGTTTCGGTGTCGGCCATTTATTTGTCCAATTTAATTTTATGTCTAATAATATCGAGGATGACTTATTGCTGTTTAGTTCTTGATTTCCAGTAATCTGGCTTTCTGTGTAGATTGACAACGGCAAGAATAATTACGATATCATCCGGCTCAACGACATAAAGCAACCCGTACGGAAACCTATGCAACAGTGCTCTTCTGACAGGCTTTTCAAACTCCGGCCAAAGTTCAGGGAAAGAACAAACGCCTCGAATTGTGTTACTGATTTCATGACTTAAATCAAGGCCAAATCCAGCCGAACACGATTCATAATATTCAACAGAATCGATCAAATCTATCTTTGCTTCCTCTGCGAAACGAAAATTCATTTTCCGTACTTCGCCCTGATCTCTGCTAAAACAGCCTCGCCGTCATGACTTGGCATCGCGCCGCTTCTGACCGCTTCAAGTCGCCGGATGGATTCTTTTTTCCATAGAGCATCAACAGCGTCATCGTGGGGATTTAATGTCTGCAAAAGTGATTCGACAACCTTGAAACGTTCTTCAACAGGCAGGCTTATCGCATCTTCTATTATCTTGGCTGTGCCATGCTGCATATTTGCTCTCCCTGATTTTGCCTTTTTTTTTGAATATAGGCATTGCGGTTGCGGGTTACAAGGGAGATGGGTTTTACTTGTCAACAAGATGTACCGGTCTTGGATTTCTGCCGATTTGAAGGAAGGCGTGCAAGAAAGGCGGTTACACTTTAGGTTTCTTGATAAAACGAATGCTTAAGTGTTTTGTAAGCAAATTTTCATTTTCGACAATGTTTTTTCGCGACAATTACTAATTATGCGTCTATATTGTTAGCAGGATCTTGTTGATCCGTTCGTTTAACAAACCATTCAGGAGGGGACGATGGGAAAAAAAATGGGCATGGTCGCTATGCTCGGATTGTCGGCAGCGTTTGCCGGTAACGTGTATGCGGCTGCGGGGGACACAATCCCCAAGGTTACTGGGCTTACCGTTACCGACGGTACGGGTAAAACCTACAATATCGACAGTCTGCTAAATCTCAACAAGGTTATAGCTTTCAACCAGACCTTTGATGGTTGAGGCTGCAATTACGCGGGGGCCGCGGATCAAAGTATTTACGAGCAGTTTGGCAATGACACGCAAGACGTAATCTTTATGATGATAGATCAGTGGGATACGTACAGCGATATTTACAATGTTTATGCTACGGACAACGGCATCACTCCGGAATTCCCCTTTGTAGTAGGGAGCGATGCAACATCTCTCTTCAATTTGTTCTCTGGTTATTCCGGCGGAAATGAGACCAATTTCGGTGGAGTGAGTTGGGTTCTCAGCCCGAATCGCTCATATGTAGAAGTCAGCGACGAAGCGACTGACATTCAGGCAGCTCTCGACGCACGTCCAGCGATTCCAATCAAAGCTACTTCTGTAGCTTATCGCACGACGTCAGTCAGTATTCTTTCCACTGCCGGATCAATGCTCAGCTTCGCGGTTCCGCAGAGCGGGAAGTACGATCTTTCGCTTCTCAATGCAAACGGAAAACTTGTCGGCATGAAGCAGGTAAACTGCATAGCTGGCAGAAATTCTGTTGACATGGGCAGGATCGCGCAGGGCGCATATATCGTGAAGGTCTCCGGATTTGCCGGAACGGCTTCGCGGACATGCATCCTCGGCAATCGCTGATCACGGTCTGATTTAACAACGGCGCGTCGCTCCCCTCCAGTGACGCGCCTTTTTTATATCCATAAGCTGATCAATGACGATGTTATTTGTCCTTCGCCTTCGTGCTTGTCGCAAAATTCATTTCGTCCGTGAGTCCCGTTGCGGCCATAATTATTTTGTCGGGCGGCTTCATCTGGCTCACCAGTCAGCACGCAAAGCCGAATGGAAATGCCACCGTTCCACTGGAGAGATTTATGAATCGGATTGTTTGCGGTCTTTTTGCACTGGCGGTTTTTTCTGCCGACGTGTTTTCACAAAGCATTTCATCAGCTGGAACGCCACCGGCAAAACGCAACTACGCGGTTGTGGGAATCACCGGTGTCGAAGGCGTTTCGCAGGGCGAGGCAGATATTATCGCCGACAGGCTGCGTGCTGAAATTTTCAATACCGGCGCAGTTGCCATGATGGAACGCGAGCAGATGCAGGCGATCATGAAGGAGCAGGGATTTCAGCAGTCCGGTGCGTGTAGCGACGAATCCTGTATTGCACAAATGGGAAAGATGCTTGGCGTGCAGGATCTGGTTGCCGGTTCTGTCGGCAGGCTCGGATCCATGTACTTTGTCAATCTGCGAACTGTAGAGGTGTCAACAGCAAAGATTGAACGGGTCGCATCTGTCAATATCGACGGGGGCATCGAGAAGGTCACTGCGCACATTCCCGAAATAGCGCGGCAGCTCGTCGGCATCGAAGGGCCGACCGCGAAAGTGCTCAACGATTCGATTCACGATACTGAAAAAACAACCGTCACCGACAACGTCGCGGAGCCGAAATCCGAGCCGCAGAAAGTCGCTGTTGCCGACAGTGTTAAGAAACGGAATCGCAGCGGAATCAGGTTCGGTCTGTATCTTGCGCCGGTCGGAATGTGGGAACACACACCTGGTAATAATGATACGACAGAGGTTCAGTTCTGGGACAAAAAATATGGCAACCAGATACCACCGTATCTGAAAGGGAGCCAGAAATCTTCCTCATACGATTACATGAAACAGGTATCGTCGAAATCCAACAGTCCCTGGATTTACCCTTACGTACAGGTGATGATACGCGTTGGCAGGTTCATGGCAATAGACGCCGGGTTTCAGGTCGGTATTGGCCATCTCGAATACAGGAATGTATGGATCAGGGATTCAACCGGATTCTTATGGGCAAACGGCACCGGCGGTACCGGAACCATAAAGTATTCCTTCGTTACACCGGGCGGAGTTTTCGGCGTCAATTTTACCAAGCGATTCAATCCGATCAAGATCAATGCCGGGCTTATGTTCGACGTGTTCCTTCCTATCTCAACCAGACTGATCACCTGGGACACGGTCAATACCAATACGGGAGAGAGCGAGTCGAAGGTGACTGGTATCGGTCTGGGTGTCGGCATCGGTCCGAGATTTGGACTTGAATATTTGATCAATCCGCAGTTGGGCATTTCTTTCGACACCAGAATAAGACTCGCAATGTGCAATGTTGATTACAACGCCGGATTATTTTCGACAACCGGGTATGCGTCGAACAATTTTATTCTGCAG
>CAIOZP010000184.1 GCA_903862805.1 uncultured Fibrobacterota bacterium | reverse complement strand
GTCTGATGAAACCGGGTGCATATTCCGGCCTGAAGATCTGATGATTCCGATTTGTCAAGCATTCGGTTTTTATCCTTGTTACGCCGAAATCTGCAAATGGCGATGCGTTGAACTTGTACGTGCCGAGGACTTCCTTCGAGTCGGTGTCCTGAACGAAGATCACGAGTTTGGTCTTATCCTTGTTGACGATCGGACGTGCCGACGAACAGCCCATGGCGTATGTGCCTGTGGTACCGTTCGACTGTGGTGGCAAAGGCGTGCCGGTAGGGTCGGGAAGGAGTCGCTGGAGCACGTCGTTGCATGGATTTACCCCGAGGTTCTGTCCACCCCAGATACTGTTGTAGTCGATGCTGTCCTCCGAAACCGCGACAAACAGCCTGAGATTTTTGCCTGAGTGATCGGCTTCCGACAGCAGATTGACCTGGATATCACAACTGTCTTCACCTTCGGATTTTGTCGCAACTGTAAACGAGAATTCCTCCGGCAGATTGTAAAAGCTGTCAATGTTCGCAGCGTACAGGTTCCAGTATGGATCTTCGGTGCTCTGCTCAATACCGTTGAGTGAATAGTAAAAAGAGGTACCACCAAAGCGTCTCGCACTGGAGGCTTCATTTTCAAGACTGTCTGTCCAGCCGGCAAGCGGACTGTTGAAATGCTCGTAGAGGAGAGCGATTTCATTTTCGTAGCCGGGAAGTGTAATTTCATTCAGATACACGATCTGACCCCAGCAGACGCTTCAGGAACGCCCCAGCGAAATCTGCTGTTCAAAGAGAAGTACCCTGTTGGCACCGGCAGATATGTCGGAGGTCAGCAAAAGAAGCAACGAAATCGAGGCAAGGATTTTTCGCATATTTATTCTCTCTTTGTAAATGTGCCAGTCATTCTCGAAACACTCCGGATATTTCGCTGACGGTTCATTTGAAGATGTTTATTGATGCCAGATATTCTTTGAATACTGACCTGTTGTCGTTTCGTAACGGATCACATAGATACCGGCCGGTGAGCCCTTCAGGAGCTGATCTGCTGTCGGCACTGATCGTCCTTGACTGCTTGCGATCATCCGGCCGTTTGCAGTGAAGATCGTAAGGCCGGTGATACCTCCACCTGCTTGATATTTGGCAGGTTTTTCCGTGATAGGTGTTTTGGGCGAATACACGACCATGGCCTGCGATCCAGTGTACGTTGGATCGTCGAGGATCGAATCCGGATAGTCAGCCCAATAAAACATGATCCGGCTTGTGGTTTCGGTCTCATCGCGCATTTTCAACAGCAGTGTAACCTTTTTCCTCTCGGTCCTGAGCGAATCAAGAACTACAGGAGTGATGTCGAATGTATCCCAGGCCCCAACCGTTGTCTTGCTCGAGCTGTCAAGGATGCCACCCACGTATGCAGGCAGATTCCACGGCGGTGTTTCCCAGTACGAAAAGTAGTCGTCCCGTATGTCTGCCGAATCAGACCTGTACAGATCCCTCATCATGCTGTTGTGTGCCGTATCATTGGCGTTGGCAGGCGCATCCGTGCATGATGCGATGTTCACCATAAGCTTCACGCACAATATCTCTCGCGTCGTGTCAATCGGAGCAACGGAAAGTTCGATCAGCCCCCGGCTGAGACCGGTGTGTCAACAGAAGCTCGATGCACACTGGAACACCGGCGCTCCGTAATTTCCGCTCTCCGCCGTGGTTTTGGAATCGACTGCCGACTCGATCATATCGGTATAGCCGTTCAGCCCGCTGCGGAGTATCAGTGTGTCCGGACTCTGTGCGACGGCGGCAAATGCCGAAGCAAACAAGGCAAGTACCGAAACTCTCATATGGTCTCCTATAAACAATTCGGTTGGATCATACCCCAATAATAACCCAAAAGGGGAGGGCTCACAACGACGGGTTTGGTGAATGAATCAGATAATGTTCAAAGCTGTGAACAAACAGGAAAGGTAGTGCGATTTTATTGAAAAACTGCCGGATAAGGGTACTCATCCGGCAGTCAGCATCAGCATTTTCATTCAAATCAAGTTGAAAAGATCAGGCAATGATCTTTAGTGACGACCATCTCTTATTCCGCTATCCCCACCTTGACAGAACGCGAAACATTTCCGATCCTGTACTGGAGCAGATACATTCCGGGTGCCAGAGTTTCTGAAAGTGAAGCTTTATGACTTCCAGCCTGATAGGTTCCTTGGGCGATATTGGAAATCAGACGGCCATTAAGAGCGAACAGACGGATGTCGGCAGTTCCGGTAGTTCCGAGATTCCACAATACCTCTCTCCCGTGAACAGCCAGAGGCTCGCCAATTTCCTTCTTTGTCAAGCTTGTAATACCATCCACGATGTCCCCGACCCTTTGCAGGCTGAACCAGTTTATGTTGCCATATTCGGTCGCTGAGCCTTCGATCTCCAGGCGGAGAGCGTGATTGCCCGCTGTCAACGGAAATGACGTGTCACAGGTAGCAGTACGGAAGGTTTCCCAACCACCGCTTCCGAGAACCGGAACCGATCCGATACGGGCAGTGTCGGCATAGAGACCGATTTTCGCATTGTCAACATATCCGTTGTCGATCGCGGTTCGCACCGAGAACTGATACATGCCGGAGACCGCATTCACCGTGTACTTCATCCATTCACCGAGCTTCGTGGAAGCGACATCGTAACCGCCACCTGCGTCGGAACAGGCTTCAATGTCCACGCCGTCACTGCGATACTGGCTGTATATGTTGGTTCCATCCACGTCGTGGTATCCATGACCTTCTCCACCCTGGTCATAGTTTTCCGCCTGGATGGTGTCCGGCACCGGCCACGGGGTTCCGCCGTACGGTGTTGTCGGAGTCATGTCGATTACACTTGTATTGACACGTGCGCCGGAGAATCCTCCGTTGTTGTCAACCACGGTAAGTTCGACGTGAAAGAGTCCTCCCTGCTGGAATACGTGTTTGACAGTGGCGCCCGATGCTGTGTCGCCATCGCCGAACCGCCATAGATATGACGTGATGCTTCCCCCCGGATAAGTCGATCCGGTACCCGAATAAGTCACCGTGTCACCGGTGTATGCAGTGGCCGGTCCGGTTGCAACAGCATTCGGATCGAGCCCGGTGTAGGACGAGTCGTTCCACGAGGCCCAGCAGCAGTTGTCACCAATCCCGCTGGTGCCATATGCAACTCTCAGGAATCCGTTTTCGCCCCATTGGCCCCATGAATTTTTTACATAGAAACAGCTGCTGTCGTCGTTCCATCCGCAGATCATCACGATATGGTTGACAGCGTCGGTATTGAATGCGGCAACACCACCGGTATAATTCGGCCAGTTGTCATCGACTCCCGTGGCGACCGGCCCATACCGCCAGATCGCACGCTTGATCTGTGCCGTGGTTGCGAAGTGTTCGTTGGCCGGCCAAGGGTTGTCAGCTATTTCGTCTGCGTAGCCCCATGATTTCAATTTTTCGTGATGAGGAAGTGCCGTCGTTACCGTAACGGCATCAGGATTACCTGTGTTGATAAATGGAAGATCCGATTCGTAAACAACACCGGCATCAGTCTGGCCATGGCTGGTCGCGATGTAATCTATAGCCATCGGCATGGGATAGAAACCGCCGTTGGCCGAGGTCATATTCCATGGATTGCAGGAAACCAGGAACTGTTCCGAACAGTCAACCGTGTCGTGGGGATGATTGCCGTAGCGCATGATCTGCGCCTCCATCACACCGGTTGATCCGAAAGCCCAGCAGCACCCGGTCTGCCCTTGATCTTTCGGTGGCGTAATCCATCCGCTGTCTCTCCAACTGAACCGGCTCGGCAGTCCTGGAACCTCCACCTCCGACTTTGGCGGTGGAACGTAGCATACCTTCGGTACTGCCGCAGGTTCCAGATACGATCCCGAAAATGGTGAATCGACATGAACGACAAGTTTGAACGTTGACGCTGGTGGCTTGCCCTTCTCCCATGTCCGATGCTGTTGAAAGCTCAGTACGCACCAACCGGTGTTGCATCCTGTAAAGCGGAGATCTTGCGCCATCTTGTCGCCCGGACGGCCATTCGGAACAAGATATACGAATTCCGGCAGATTGTTTCCGTCGCGTGTTCCCGAGACGTTCTTCAGTATGACCGGAACCTCGCCTACGGATTCCCAGCTGTAACCTCCAGATACGAAACACGGGAGTTCGAGCGTAAGGAGACTGTTGCCCGAAAGATGAACGGTATCGCCGTTTTGCGATTCATTGACTTTTATCTCCGAATAGCTGTCGGCGGCCAAGACCGGAATGCCTGAGGTCAACAGGAATGCTGCACAGACGGCGATCAAGCCGGACAGTTTTTTTGATCGTCCCTTCGGCGGGGAGCTTGACAAAACGGAAAGATTCTTCAACATGGGACACCCTCCTGAAAAATTGTTGGAATTTTTTAATGAGTAACCACGAAACCATGATTCACGATATGATCAAGTTCATCCTTGATGTTCACGATATAGAAACCCGAAGGCAGTGGAACCGGTTTCTGCATCGAAGCGACTCCGCGTTCCTTGACAAACCGGAATATCGAACGGCCATGGAGATCAAGCACCCTGACCTCCGCGCGGACGGACGGTTCCATGCGGAGATTCAGGATGCCCTCGCGCAGCGACAGGCCGAAAACCTGCCCGCGAGAACCGGTCGGAAGGATTCCGACACCGCTGGCATTGATCGAGATATCGTCGATGCAGATATCACTCGTGTATGATTGGCCTGTCACACCTCGGAAACGGATTTGTACCGTCTTGCCGATATAGGCATCGAGCGAGGCCTGCGCCGGTTTCCAGTCGGTTCCCTGATTGCCGGTGATATGGATAAGATCATTGTTCCATGTACCGTCTGCGAGGACATCAACATGAAGATCGCCCATCAGGTTCTGCGAACTGAACATGTTGTAGTAAAGCGATACCATCGTTGCATACGCACCATTCGGGATTGTGATAAGCGGCGTTTACGAGCGGTTCGGCAAGCCATCCGGATTATCTCAATGTGAAGATTGCAAATGCATCGGGAGACAGCGGGGAGTGCGTGCTTGTTCATGGCAGTGAAAAAAGTCCATTGCTTTTCAGTACCAATTACCAGATCCCGTTTGACGATCTTTCCGCTGCCGACTACTGGGATTACAGCAATTACCCGTACCAGCACATTGTAAGGGATGGATTTCTCTCGATAATTCCTGACGCAAGCTTCTCGAATTGCGCGTATACTTCGTCGATCGGTGCTGGTGCTGCGGCCGGAAGCTACTCCGCAATAATATGCACTGCTCCTGACACCATACAGAAGATAATGGCCCAGCTTGAGCAGACCACATGGGCTCTGGAGGCCCAGATCGTTTCCGGCAGTGAATCCTATGTCGTGGATCATATCACCACAGGAACCCTGGGCATTTATCTCAAATCGGCAAAACCCTGGGACAAGGAGGTTCACTGGATTGCTTACGATACATCGAGTGGCAAGATTGTTACAAGCTACGCCCAGATCATGCCGACCGACAGTGATACTACCGTGACCTCGAATCTGCCTCTGGTATGGGCTGCGAAGTATTCGATCTCGCAGAACAACACGGCCCTTGGTGCGCTTTACGGATTTGTTGATTCCAGGATGAGCCTGCTTGCTCTGGCTACCGATACCGTGTCGAAAGTTATTGCCGCGGCGTACGAAGATTCCGGTGTTCCAGCCCTTGCAGCGAACGAAATCATTATTGATTCAGCCAACCTGCCTATGGCCCCGAAGAACTACATCATTATCGACGCCGATTTATCCGGAAATAATGCAACACGAACTGCTGCTGACGAAACACGCATCGACATGAAGGATATTTCAGTGAGGCTCACATCATCCGGAATGCTTGAGCTTACCCTCGGGAACTTCGATGGCTCAAACGTGTCGATAAAGATGTATGACCTGCGTGGCCGGGTTATACAGAGCTGGGACGCGGTTCGCGTCTGTAAAGGACTTGCCACACTTTCCCTTCAGCAGCAGGCCCGCGGTGCCTTTGTGATGCGGATCGTCGCTGCCGGGAAGGCATATACAACGAAACTCCTTTTGAAATAGATTGCACGCCGTGACGGTGGGGATTCTCTGCAGTGTCGGGCCGGTGTGAAAACATCGGCCCGATTTTTTCTCAGAATTGTCCTGCCACGAATGAAATCACCACGCCATTGGGATCTTTGAACCTCATCATCTCTT
>CAIOZP010000183.1 GCA_903862805.1 uncultured Fibrobacterota bacterium | reverse complement strand
TTGTTGATCGCGTTGCCTTCGATAACGTGACTGAAGTTGGCGGCGCTTCCGCCCTGTGTTCCGACGATTATCGCACAGCCGTAGTTGGTGAAGCTGTTGCCTCTTATCATTGCGAAACGATTGGGAGCCGCGCCTTCTTCTGTGTCGCCTTCGGAGATCATTATTGCGATTGGAAGCTCTGCGCCTTTGTCGGGAACTTTACTTACGGTGAAGGTGCAGCTTTGGACAACCGCGCCTTCGGAACCCGAGCCGCCGAGATACATAGTGCATGCGGTTCGGCTGTCGATTCCGCAGTCGGAAAAATGCAGGTCGTTATAGGCGTTGCGCTCGCATGCTCCGACCGCGCTTAGTGCCTGTGCGGTTGAGTTGCGGAAGGCGAGTCCTTCTATGATTATGTCGGAAGAATCGTAAACGTAAACGCTGGCACCTTCGAAGATCGCGGCATGGCGATTTTCGGCGCAGATAAAAATCGGCTTGTCAATCGTGCCGGAATTTTGAACTGTGAGATCGGTCTTGTAGATTCCGTCTTTAAGGATTATTCGTGAGCCCGGCAGTGCGTTTGCGACAGCGGCAGTCGGATTGCCAAACGGATCGTCGCTGGTGCCGCTACCGGCGCTCTCTGACGGTGAAACATAGATGCAGAAAGATTCGCCATGCGTGCTTGACATCAAATACCCTCGTCCTCTTTATGAGCAGATTGTTTTTTATCACGTCCGAAAAATTCATTGAGACGTTTTACAAGGTCGGGAGCAGCCGAAGCAATTCTCCCTATGTCAAGTGAGAAGTCGTTTTTATCAATCGATTGGACACTGACCTTGCCGTCGCGTATCACGATGAGCGCCACCGGCACAACCTGAACACCGCCGCCCGCGCCGGAGTTCTCCTTGCCAGCCGCACTTCCGGCCGCCGCGAATCCCACCGAAACCTTCGAGACAGGAATGATCGTTACTTCGCCAGCAACGATCGGATCGCCAAATACGGTTCTGCTGTTGGCAATTCCTTTGACCTGATCCAAAGCTGCTTTTAAAACTTCCGGCAATGACATGAACGCCGCCTGTTGAAAATTTTATATTACCGATGTCCGCGTCCCCGCAGACATGTAACAAATATACACGCCGCAGTATCCATTGGAGACACATGCGAAGCCTTAAACTTATTTGCCTGCCTGTGCTTTACGTCGCTGCCAGACTGAGCGCCGCCATTGTATTCAGCGGGGTCATGAAAGACCCGATCGGAGCCGAAGATGCCTGCCCCGGAGGTGCTTGCCTCGAATATGTCGAGCTGTGCAACACCGGCCGCGACACGGTCGATCTGAACGGTGCATATTTCTCCGATGGAATTGACAAAAGCGGAATTGTTCTGTTCGACTCAAGTTTTGTTTTTGATGACAGCGTCGTGACAAAGCGAATGCTGATTTATCCCGGTGAATTCGCCTTGATTTTAGATCGGGACTATTTCGATGCTTCTGTGTCGTCGCGATATAAAATTGCGCAGGGTTCAATTGTGTTGACCGTTGCAACATCACAGATCACAGGAGGACTTACAGTCAGCAAAGGACTCGCGCTCTGTAAACCCGATCACATTGGTGCCGATTCAATTCTCTCTATCATGGCCGACTCCGGCGTAGAGTATCAAACCGGCACCAGGTTGACATGTGCAAGTCCGGTAAACGCGATTGAAGGGTCGGAGATTTCCGTATCGTCACTGATTGACAAAGAGGCAACGTGGGTAGTTGATCCTTCCGGCGTTTCGGCAGGGACACACTCGTCAGCAAAAGCCTTTCATTTTATTGATGTGAAGTCATTCCCGCTTGGCGATTCGGTTCTTTGCATTGTAAAAGCTGCTCAAAGATTCGCCGATGTTGGGGCAATCAGTTCTGTTCAGATAAGATCATCAAACAAAACTCTCTACACAAAAAATCTTGCCGGTGATAAAACATTCGATGACACAATGCGAATTTCCACATCAACTATAAGCGGAAACAATCCAGAACTGATCGTGTCCTCATCATCCAAACAAAGCATCGTTCCTCTTGACCTCTCGTCATTTTCAGCCAAACCATCATTGAGGGTAAGCGAGCTTGCGCCTTCCGCTTCCCCTGAATGGATCGAGCTGACAAATATCTCCGACCTACCAATCCGCATGTCAGATTTTTCGATTGTCGATATGAGCGACGGCGACACGATCGCGTTGCCATCCTGTCAACTGAAGCCAGGTGAATATGTCGCAATCTCTTCCGATACCGTCGCGCTGCTTGCCAGGTATCCCGGAATCCCGACAGTGAAGTCTCCGCATTGGTCGGCGCTGAACAACTACGGTGCGCGGCTTGTGCTCGTCTCGCAATGGCAAAATCCGATTGACACGGTGCGATACCGATCCGGTATTGCTTTGTCGCATTCAGCGGCGCGAATTAATGTGCAAACTTCCGGTGACGACTCACTTGCTTTTGCCGACTGCGCAAGTCCGACGCCGGGTCTTCCCGATCCAAGGCTTCTGGCAAACGTATCAAGTGAACCGATCTTCACTGCCGGGCCTGTTCCGTTTACCCCTGATGGCGATGGTCGCGCCGATCTCTTCGTGATGAAACTTTCACTTCCAAGCGGAGCATCAGCATCGCTCAAAATTCTCTCGATTGATGGATGCGAATTGCGTGACTTCGGCGAAGTGGCGGCGGGTAAAACTGTTTGGGACGGATTGGATTCTCACGGCAGGAAAGCGCCACGCGGGCCGTTCATCGCAGTGCTTCGCATCTCGCGAAACGGATCGGTGCAGATGATCCGCTCGGCAGGAGTTCTGTGGAGATGAGACTTTCATTTATAAATACTTTTTGCTTGATGATGACTTTTTGTGTGCTCGGATTTTCACAATCAATTGTGTCGCCTCAGAACAGTTTCGCAATATCTGGTCAGGGCGCATTGCTTGGCGGATGCGAAGGGAGAAGTCCTTGGAACAGCGCCGCCGCGATCAGCGATTCATCGAAGATCAGTGCATCGTTCTCTTATGTCAATCTGATCGGAGTAACACAGACCGCCGGTGATTTTCGCCTGCTCGGTGGCGGGCTTCGCTTTACCGGCAAAAGACTTTCGCTTTGTACTGCCGTCGGATTGTTCGATGCACTTTCAGTCTGGCGCGAAACGTTCATCCATACATCACTCGGACTTCACAAAAACCATCTTGCACTCTCAGCCGATCTTGACGCATGCGAATTCGGAATTGTCGGAGCGCCATCAATGCGGGATAATTCGGCTCGTGCCGGGTTCGCCGGATTCATCCACGGAAAATTTCTCTCGGCAGGACTTTCGGCAAACATACCTGTATATCAGAACGACATCGCCGAACCATCGCGCCTTTCCCGCGCACATGCCGCCTTGAATCTGCAAGCCGCTCAGTCACCAATCGGCGCACCCGGAATTTGCATTGAGATCCGCGACATTGAATACCCGCAGTTCTCGATTACTGTTGGAGAATATTTCAGAGTGTGTAAATTTCTTGCGCTCGATGCTTCGCTAAGAACGAATCCGATGTCGGTAGGACTTGGTGCGACATTTACCGGCTCGCATGTGTCAAGCAGTGTTTCTGGGCGAACGACATCAAATTTGGGATGGTCGTATGG
>CAIOZP010000182.1 GCA_903862805.1 uncultured Fibrobacterota bacterium | reverse complement strand
GCCTTAGCAAATCGACGCGCCGCCATTTTACGGCGCTCGCCTATGACGAAATGGATTACTCTATCCGATGCGCTGATCAGTGCGCTCCCTTGCCGGTAAAGACAACCATGATGGTGCGAAGAAGGATTTTAATGTCGAGCAGTATTGACATATTCTCGAAGTAATAGAGGTCGTACATAACCTTCTGCCTGACGTCATCAATTGTTTCGTCGTACTTGTGCTTCACCTGCGCCCAGCCTGTTATTCCGGGTTTCATCTTGATGCGCCTGATGTACCACGGAATCTCGACAGTGAGCTTTTCTATAAAAAATGCGCGCTCCGGTCGTGGGCCGACAAGACTCATCTCGCCGCGCAAAACATTTATGAACTGAGGAATTTCATCGAGGCGGGTTTTACGCATGAACCGGCCGAATGGTGTTATTCTCGGATCATTTTCGGTTGCCCATACCGGCCCGCTGCGGGTTTCGGCATCGATGTACATCGAACGGAATTTCATCATTACAAAAGGTTTTCCGTTCTGACCAATTCGTTCCTGCCGAAAAACCGCTGGCCCCGGCGATGTCAGCTTGACAAGTGCGTAAACGATTGCCCAGAAAGGTGCTCCGATCGAAAGCACCAACATAGAAACCGCAATGTCCATCAGGCGCTTGAGCTGCGCTTCCCAGCCGGGCATGTGATCTTGCAGAAGAACCATTAGCGGCACGCCAAAAATCTGCTGTGTTTTGTAATGGCCCGAAATCACATCGAGCATCGATGGCACCATGTAGATCGAAACCTTCTGCTCGGCAGTGTAACGCAAAATATCCATGATGTCGTCGGCATCGGTTGTCATATGCGAAATGATCAATCCGGTGATTCGTTCGCGCTTTATGGTTTCAGGCATATCAGAGTAATCACCAAAGACCGGATGCCCCGCCACGACTGTGTTTTTCTTCGCGCCATCCTTGTCAAAGAAGCCAACAACCTCGCATCCCAGTTGCGGGTGCTGATGCACAGACCGGATCAATGAATGTGACGAATCATCGGCACCGATAATCGCCATTTTACTGACCCAGATTCCACGTGCGAAAAACCATGCAAGAAGAGTGTGCATCAAAAATCTGTTAAGCGTCGCCATTACAAGAACGCAACCGATGTAAGTGGCAAGTACGGTGAAACGCGTCTGCGAAAAAAGATGCGGAACTACGCCGGTTCTTGCAAACGTGATGATGTCGTCGGCGCTGATGATTAGAAAAAGAAGTCCCGCTCCGAAAAGCACAGTGCGGCAAACCACAAAAAATTCATCGACCCGTGATTCTTTGTACCAGTCACGATAAAGCCCTGTCAGGAAAAACAGGATCAGCCAAGTGCCGGAAAGAATCAGCATTGGATCACGATAGTCTGCAAACAATAGATTCGGATCATATGTCGATGGGAAAACACCGCTTTTGTACCGAAGAAAAAAGGCCGCTGCGAAGGCGAGACTGATCGCCACGAAATCAAATATGAAAGTCAGGATCTTCTCGAAAATTCTTGTGCCCATTTATAAACCTATAAAATTTCAAACCAAATACGAAGATCTCCGCATCATGATTGCCCAGATATTTTGTTCATTCGCTTTCGCATCACATACCAGATGGCAACCGCCGGCATGACAATGAAAAACAGGAGCAACAGACCGGAGCTGCCGGGTTTGTTTCGAGCTGCAATACCGGCCCTTTTCGGATTGTCGGAAACGATTGCAGTTCTTATCATCGTGTCAATGTGCTGAAACGTGATGGCAGATCCTTTGGCTTCTTTCCCCCGAATCGCGAACATCAACGCTGCGCCAGTTTGAAGCGATTCTGGTGAAGCCGGAACAAAACGAACATCGAACCGGTGATACTTTTTCTCAAGCGGCGCAATCACGTCTCTTTTCAGATCGGAAAAATTCTGCGCCGAAGTGTCGCCCGAATAAATCACAATATACGGCGCTATTCTGAGAGAATCCGGTAAGGAATCGGTTTGAGCAAAAAGCCCTGCCACGCACATCAGGATGAAAAGAAATTTGCCTTGATTAGCCATACCGTTGATCCTCACAAATACATCGTACAGATCTGATCAGCCGGAAAATAGAACAGGGTGGTTCGCCTGTGCCAATAATCAGTATCCATGAAAAGCACCAGATGATCCAAAAGAGAGCAAAGATTTCGCAAAAAAATCAGGAAACCCAGAAATGCGAACATTTAGGTAAACAAACTGACTGCGCAAATACATTTTTTTAATTAACTTATGGTGGAAACTACCCGGAGGTAATTGTGTATAAAATGCTTAAATTGATGGCTGTCGGATTGGTCGCGGCACTTGGAACCGTTTTAGCAGCAGACAATGTTACATGGTCGATTACATCACCAGGCGGCATTGATTCTTCAAATACCCCAATGCTTGTAGGCTTGGCATTTGACGATAACACATATGCCGACGGGGTGAACTGGTTTCTTGATTTCACCAAAGATCTCAAAAACAAAGACGGTTCGCCGGTGCGAGCAACCTATTTTATTATCTCGGGATCGAGTGAGACAGATCATTTAAACGCTCCAAACAATCAAACTACAACAGAGCTAAAAAATTCTTGGATTCGTGCATACAAGGGCGGATATGAAATCGGCGATCACACAAAATATCACGACCCCCTTGAGGATGGCGCAGATTCAACCTACTGGTCAACGGCAATAACCGGATGCAAAACCGAACTTGCCTCTTACGGGATTCCGGCGGATTCCATCATAGGGATGAGGTGTCCTTATCTTGGTTATGGAGCCGGTGCTTTCGAGGCAATCAAAACAGAGGGAATGCTTTACGATTGTAGTGTCGAAACGGGCTACAACTGGAATCAAATCATAGCAGGTTATGGTTTCGATTCATCTGGAACGTGGGTAAATGTTCCAGCCATAGTTTATTCGGAATCAAATGCCCAAGGTTCAAAATACCAGTATTTTCCCTATACTTATGATAACGGTCCAGCCCCAGGTTCTACAGCTAAAACTTCACAACCTATGCCCGGTGTGTGGGAACTTCCTGTTCAGGCTGTCCGGTTTCCAGCAACTGTACCCACCGACTTGAGCAATATCCCTGATACAGATCCTGTGTCGCAGAACCCAACCGGACTGGATTACAACTGTTGGAAAATCTGTACCACTAAAGATGAGTTCCTCAATGCGATGAAGTATTCATTCAGTCTTCATCGTCAGGGAAATCGTTCTCCGTTCTATCTTGGCATGCACTCAGACTATTATTCCAATTACAACGCCGATGTGAATGCCGATACTTCGGTCGATCATTTTGCCGTTTCACTCGCCGATCGGCGTGCTGCCATCGAAGAATTTATCACCTATGTGCTACAGTTCAACGATGTACGCTGTGTTCCTTTCCGCGATGTTGTTCGCTGGATGCAAAACCCGCAGCCAACTGGTACATATGTGGCTCCGGCGCAATATGGAACTTGGGATGCGATCCCTATTGTAAATCAGAAGGCAAACCTTGCCTCTGCAAAAACAACCGGTGTAAGCCATATGACACGTACAAATGCAAGCCTAAATGTTCAACACCCGGGCACCTACCGCATCGGTCTTCTCGGCCTCGACGGTCGGCAGATCTATTCAGGTATCCAGGACATGGGCAGCGGTTCGCAGACTGTCAACTTCGGGAAAACACTTCCGTCCGGAGTCTATATGATGACGATAAACGGAAATGGCGAAAAAGTCAATAAAGCGGTTGCGGTTGACAAATAAGAACTGATTATCACGATAGAAAAACGCCGGTGGGATTACTCGCCGGCGTTTTTTGTTAGCAAAATGTATCTTCACAAATATGAATTTCAGCAATAAATATGTCTACCATTGGGAGGATAAATGACTCGTATTTCTATCGCCGGACTTTGCGCTCTTCTGATTGCGTCGTGTTCAAACCTAAGTTCCGACAACTCCTCGGGTGTTGTTTTACCAACTAAAGGATTGATTGCCGAATATCTGTTCAACAAGGGTTCAACAGACAACACCAAACTGGCAGTCCCGAATGGCATTGGTCAGAACGTTAAAAATACGATCGACAGGAAAAGACAAGCAGACAAGTCCTTGCATTTTGATGGAAGCACTTCGGTCATAGAAATCCCGAACGATTCAGCCTCTGATTCAACAAATTTCGCCACAGGTGATTTCACTATCAGTGTTTGGGTTTGCACCAACGCAAATACTACCGGCGGAGACAACGCTAAACAGGAAATTATATGTAAGGGTGATCCTTACAATTCCGGATACGCCCTTTCGATCTGGAACGGCAGATTCGCCGGATTTGTCGGAAACACGACCCGAACAGGATACAACGCTGGCGATGTCACTGTTGCAGACAGTATATGGCACCATCTGGTTATGACAAGAGACACGGCCGGACTGGTTCAGCTGTATGTGGATACTATAGCACAGCATTCGTATGTTTTTTCGGGATCAGTGAGTACAGCGGATACTCTTGTAATCGGAAAACATGGCGTCAAAAACCAGGAATATTTTTCGGGTTCGATTGACAATCTGCGAATCTTTGACAGGGCACTGAGCAAAGTGGAGATAGTGGAACTCTTCAACGATCCGTACTGATCATCACCAGAGCAGATCGCTCCAACTCTTCAGGTGCCAGGTAGGTTCAGGCTGCATGTCGCTGTGGTGGTTGGTGCTCCACTCGACAAACGCTGTATCCATTCCGGCGGAGCTGCCGCACTTGATGTCGAAAATTGCATCTCCGATGAAGAGGCACTTTTCCGGTGCAATGTTCAGGCCGGCAGATGCGAATAGCGCCGGTTCGGGATCAGGTTTGTGCTTTGCTGTCTCATGCGGTGTAACGAGAAGATCGAAATAATCAAATATCCCGACATGTTTCAGATAGACGGTCAGAGAAGGCAGGCGACGTGATGTCACAACAGCGAGTGCCTTTCGGCGGGACTTCAATTCCTCCAGAATTTCGGCTGTGCCCTCAAAGCCTTTCAGCCAATTGACATAGATTTCATTCTGATAATCCATGTGGATTTCCTGGGCACGATTGTATTCCCGTTCGTCAAGTGGGCCAAGCAGACATTCCATTTGCGGGCGAAGCGGAATACCAACACCCCTCATGATTTCTTCGCGCGAAAGTTCGGTACGACCGAACTCGGCACAGGTGTGAAGGAAGCATTCGTAAATCATATCGGCGGTATCGATGAGTGTTCCGTCGGCATCAAAAAGATATGCCCTGTATTCCTTCATTTTGCTTTGGCCTTCTTCTCTTTCTTTGCAACTTGCACAAGTCGCATGAACATTTTTGCAGCAAAAAACAGCGCAAGCATCATTGCGAAAGCCGAAGCCGCGCCACGTTTACGTCGGTCGAAAAATTTCACAGACTCATTCCATCGATGTCGCTTGGTTTGATAATCATGCGCCTATGCTGCGGCCGCCAGACGTAGCGGCATTCGTGGCAACGAATACGACGCTGGAACTTAAGCGCTCGCATAGGTGCAAAGAAAAACGGATCGTACCATTCAACGTCACTGCTGCCGCATTTCGGGCACGGCACCTGAGGGTCATTCATGAAATAATCGACCCATTTACGGATCGGATTCACTATATCCAGCGCGCCTGTTCTAATCTTTCGATGTCTTGCCATATCACACCACCGGCGCTGGAAGGAAAAGCTGGAGATATGTCCGCTGAGCAAAGGTGTCGGTCATTCCGGCTACATAATCGGTGACAATGCGCGGTGCCGGTGTTTCGTCGTTGTAAGTACTGTTTTTGATGAAATCAAAAAACACCGATAAGGTCGGCGCATCTGATTTGACAGCTTCCGCAGCTTCGATATTACGACCGCGATCGGTTTTCTCGCAAATGTCAATATGGCTTTTGAAAAGCTGCTCAACAACGTGTTCACCTTTTCTTGCGCGCGCTTCGACCTCGCGATGGAGGTAGATATTCTTGTAGTTGAAGTCCTTGAGGATCTGCATCAGCGCGAAGATGTGATCCGATAATTTTATTGCATCCTGACCAAGACTCTCGGCGATGATGTCGTTGACAAAATTGCCAATGATTTTCCCGTTGTCGGAACCGAGTCCATCGATCACTTCACGCGGAACATCGTCTTTGCCGATAAGCCCGGCCTTGATGCCGTCTTCGAGATCACGGCCGAGATAGGCAATGCGATCAACCATGCGCACCAGACAGCCTTCAAGCGTCGTGGGATAGCAGGTACGGTCGATGATTTGTTCAAGCTCAAAAAGATCACGCTTGCGATCGGGATACAACACCTGTTCAAAGCGCTCGCCGCAGTGGCTGATGATTCCGTCGCGAACCTCGTATGTAAGATTCAGACCTGTACCGTAATTTGTCAGTTTGTCAACCACGCGCAGTCCGTGAATTTCGTGCTTGAATCCATCAGGATCGCCGCAGCTTCGCAAAAGTTTGTCGAGCTTTCGTTCGCCAACGTGACCAAATGGCGGATGCCCGAGGTCGTGGCCTTTTGCAATCGCATTGATGAGATCAATATTCAGCCGCAGACAGCGCCCGATGATCGCCGCAATTGACGATACATGCAGAACGTGTTCCATGCGGGTACAAATGTGATCGTTATCGGGCGACAAAAAAACCTGCGTCTTATGCTTGAGCCGACGAAAGGGCGGGCTGTGAATGATGCGAGTTTCGTCGCGGGCAAATTCGAGGCGAAACGGATCGGGAGCAATCGGATTTCTCCGGCCGAGGCTCTCGCTGCTCTTCTTTGCAAAAGGAGAAAGATTCCGCTCCTCATCTTCGAGAAAACCGGCTATTTTGCTTGAATCAATATTCATATTTCATCCTTCACGTCCGTAGAAAATATTTCAGGGCAGCTTGCTGATGATCGTAATAAATCCCCTTCATTCCTATGTATGAGATCCTGTACAAAGAAAAATTGCAAGGCTCGACACTTGGATGAAGATTGAAAATTGTATCGAGATCTGCGGATTTTAGTATCGGCTCTTGAGTGATGCTCGCCTCGCAGGATGATTTGGTACATC
>CAIOZP010000181.1 GCA_903862805.1 uncultured Fibrobacterota bacterium | reverse complement strand
GTGATTCGGCAACTTCATTTACAAATAATTAGAGAGGATTGAGTAAAATGCGTTTCAGCTTAGCGTTCCTTATTGTTTCGGCAGTGTTTTCTTCAACAGTATATTCAGCCGGAAAATCCGTATCTGCTGCTCAAAAGGTTGATGACAGATTTATTCAGGGGATTTGGAAGGGATACCAGCCTATGGTAAAAGACTCTGTTGCGTTTGTTTTTTACTCCAAAAATCGTGGACGTACCTATACAAAAGGGCAATTGGTTTCGACTTTTACATATAAAGTTGATTTTTCTAAGACTCCAATCTCGTTGGACATGATTCAGAAGACAGGGGTGAGCTTTGCTATCATCCAATTCATTGGTAAGGATACCATGTTCATGAAGATGTCACCTGACACCACGCATCTTAAAGCCTTTACCAAGGGATACGACCCAACGGCATGCATACTTATCCGTGTTCCTATCGATACTTCATCGGGGGGAAAGTAGCATCGCATTTCAACTGCCGGTTTGGGCATAATCGCCGTTATTCCATCTGCTACTTCGCCGCATAGATTATTTTCGCACGCTTGATAACTTTTTTACATGGTCAGACAGGAGAAATCCTGCCCGACGAGTTCCGGAGAAACATGGATCTGCCTTCAAGTGCCGAAAAAATAGTCGTAGGGAACAGGGAAATCTATCTCGTCGGAACCGCTCACGTTTCCATGAAAAGTGTGGAAGATGTAAGTGCTGTCGTTGCGGCTGTAAACCCGGATGCCGTGTGCATAGAACTTTGTCAGGGGCGTATGAATTCCATCAGGGATCGTGATGCCTGGCGCAAGATGGATATTTTCAAGGTCATAAAAGAAAAGAAAGTCCCGCTTTTGTTGGCGCAACTCGTTCTGTCGTCATTTTACCGAAAACTCGGAAAGCAGCTTGAGGTTGCGCCTGGTGCCGAAATGATTCGTGGTGCCGAAGAAGCCGAACGCCTTGGGATAACGCTTGTTCTTGCCGATCGTGCAATTGATGTCACGTTGAAGCGTGTTTGGGGTGGGCTTTCGTTTTTTCAGAAAATGATGTTCATGTTTGATGTGTTTCCGGCGATGATTTTTTCTACCGGCAAGATAGATGCGGAGGAGATAGAAAGACTCAAGGAGGCCGATCATCTTGAAACCGCAATGGCCGAGCTTGCCAAGGCATTTCCTGCAATCAAGGAACGCCTCATTACCGAGAGGGATATTTACCTCGCCGAGAAGATCAGAACTGCGCCCGGCGAGCGCGTCGTGGCTGTTGTCGGAGCCGGGCATGTTGCTGGAATCAAGCGGTATATCAATTCGCAGAATGATCTTGCTCCGCTGATGGTTGTTCCGCGCAAGTCGATCATCGGCCCGATTCTTTCGTGGGGCATTCCTGTTGCGATTGTTGCGATGATCATTTTCGGATTCACAAAAAGTGCCGCGATGGGCGAGGATTCGCTATGGATCTGGGTACTTTGCACCGGTGGATTCGGTGCGCTTGGCGCTCTTGCCGCATGGGCGCATCCGCTTGCGATACTGCTTACGTTTATTCTTTCGCCGATACAGAAAGCAGGATGGGCTGCGGGGCTTCTTCAGGCTTGGTTGCACAAGCCGACTGTTGCCGATCTTGAGGCTGTTCCTGAGGCGGCCGAATCGCTCAAGGGATTCTGGGGAAATGCACTCATTCGCATTCTGCTGATCGTAACACTTGTCGGTTTGGGCGTATGGATCGGCAGATTTCTCGCGGTGGCACTTATCGCGAAGCGAATTTTTTCCTGACCCAACATTTATTCCGATTCGACAATCGCATTGATGTCGCTTCGCAGTTTTTCCAGTCCTGCCGCAGGATTTTTAATCAAGGTACTTAGTAACGGCCGCCAGTTTCTGTGCATCGCCGATGCGACAGCCGGGAAGTGTTCCGCTGCGAGCAGTGCCGAATAAAGCGTCTGCTTTCTGTTCGGCAGAAGTCTTGCAAGAATACGATAAAGCAGATTATTGAAGCCGGTGTGGGCGAAAATGAAAACACATTCGAGCCAGGCCCAAAGCCGCAGGATCTGGATCAGTGCAGCATGGCTTCCCTCTTTTGTAAATGGCAGGAATCCGCACAGTTTCGTTCCGAATGAAAAGAACAGCGGAACCGCCGCAACGATCAGAAACATGCTCCAGAATTTTTTTAATGGAAACATCAAAACCTTTGTGGCATTGCGTTCGATTATCGAAGAGGCGATTGTCACAGCTGTCGCAAACGTGAGGATAAATTCCCATTTGTCAACAAACGCAATAGAAGTGCAACCTGCAAATATGATCAACGAAATGGATGCCTTGATTTTGCCCGGCTTTGCAGGAAGTGTAATTTCTGTAACCGTCCCATCGTGCTTGTCGATGGATTCAGTGAAGCGATTGAGGTGTGGGGCTATTATGCCGACTACGGTTCCGAAGATGAGTGATGCCATGATCATCAGAGGATATTGTCTGAAAAGCACCACGTTTCCGGCGAGCAGGGAATAGGCCGCGAGCACCTGTCCGAAATTGTGGAACAGGGCACCGACAATAGATATGCCGACGCTTCCGATCAGCCTGCGCTTTCCGGCGATCATCCAGACAAGTGACATCGCTGTGCATGAAAATACCGCGCCGGACATTGCAAGTCCGGCAGTTACGAATGAGAAACCGAAATAGAAGGCGGTGATCCAGATTCGCATTATTGCAAAAAGCATTGCGTCGCGGAAGCCGTAGCGGGCGATCCAGATTATTGTTACTATGTTTGCAAGTCCGGGTTTGAGCCACGGGAAGAGCGGGATTCGCGGGAAAAGATATTCGATAGCCGAGAGCGAAACCTCAAGCAGGAAGAGGAAGAATCGCGTTTGGTCGATCTGCGGATTTTCGTTTGGTGCCAAATTATCTGGTACGCGCATCGACGTCGTCCTTCTTGCTTGATGATCCTGATGTGACGGTCACGACAATGTGGTTCGGAACACAGACAAGCTGCCCGTTGCTGCCGACAGAACCCTGTAGCATACAGAGTTTTCGCGGACAGTGTGAATCGGAAATGCGGACACGGTTGTCGGCGATGGCAACTGTAAGTCCGTCGGAAGGTCCGTCGAAGTGAATTGTTTTGGTCTGATCAAGCGGATACGTGGCGACAACGGAATTGTCCCGCCACACCGTAACAACCGAAGGGCCGTTTCTGAAAAAATCCGCAAAGCCGTAGACCATGATCGCGAAAAGAATAATGAACAGTGGAAATTCGAGGAATGAAAAGGTCTTGATGTCGCGGTTGATCTGATTCGGATTGGTTTCTGTCATGAGGATAAAGAT
>CAIOZP010000180.1 GCA_903862805.1 uncultured Fibrobacterota bacterium | reverse complement strand
GAAGGCCCCAGTGCCGCCACCGCCTCCGGCATTTGCAGAGCCGACGACCGAGGTCGAGACTTCTAAAATTGATGACGATTATTGGGCAAAACTTGCCAGCGCGCTGCCATCTCCGGTTGACAAATCGGAATTGTTTCCAATGTTGGAGCCTAATGTCGATCACGGTGATACAGAGGAATTCCGGCTCGATCTTGAGAAGCTGCTCGATCCGTCGGCCGTTGAAATGAACCAGCCCGATGATCCGGCAGACCCACTGTCCGATAGGCTCGGTGATGATATTGACCGCATGTTCCACGAAGCCATTTTTGATGTTCCGGACGACGACTCGGCGCAGGGCGAAGTCCTTGGTGAATTTTACAACGCGGAAGGCGAAGTCGCCGCGACGGCATCAGGTGATGACGATGTCTGGGCCGCCGATGAATTTTATGCAGTGGAACCGAAACTTGACGAGATCACTGCGTTTACTGCCGGTCCGGTTTCTATTCCTGAACCGTATTTGCTCAGTGAAGATTCTTTGCTGCCAGACACATCGGAATTTGCTCTCGATACCGTGCCGGAAGAAATTGAATTGCCCGAGCCAATCGCATTTGTCAATCCGCCGGAACTGGTAGAAGAAACGGCCATTCCTGTTGTTGCGAAAGAGACGGTTGTGCCTTCGGTGGAAAAGAAAGCGGCGACCAAGAAACTGCCGACATACGAAGCGGCTCCGAAACGTGGGCGCAAGGTCGCATCTGACAATACTGAGATAGTCTCGGTTCATCAGGCGATCAAGGGTGATCCAACCGCTGCGGCACGACTCGAAGTAATTCCCGACCATGTGCTTACCCCGACGCTCGCCGATATTTACTATCAGCAGGATCAACCCTACCTGGCGCTCGAAATTTACCGTCGCCTTCTTGCGAGAGATCACGGTAATCCGCGTCTTGAAAAGCGCATCGAACAGGTCGAAGCAACCATTCGCGAGCGGGAGACGGTTGCGCTTACTGCTGCTGCGACGGAAAAGGAATCTGCCGAAAAAGCGGCACGCCCGCTCAAGGGCGTCAAGATCAAGAAGAAAGTCAAAGAGAAGATTCTCAAAACAAAAAAACCGGCTGACGACAAGTGATTGTTCCTTTCGGAAAAGAGACACGGCTTGACAGCGTGCGAGCGATTATTTCAGCAAGAAAGCTGGATGCCATTCTTATTTCTGATTCGATCGATGCCGAATATGTCAGCGGATTTCATTCGTCAAACATGCTTCTTGTTGTCACGCCGAAGAAGGCTCTGATCATCTCCGATTCGCGTTACGAAACCGCTGGTCGTGAGTTTTGCATCGGCAATCCCGACTGGAAATTCGTGAAGTCGTCGGGCGGACTTTTTGCCGAGGCGGCGAAACGATTGACAGATGCGAATCGCCTCGGCATCAATTTTCAGAACATCATGCTTGCCAGGTTCAAAGGTGTTAAGGAGCTGTTTCCGAAAAGAAAGTTCGTTGACATAGGAGAAAATCTTTCGGCGATTTTCGCGGTAAAGAGCGTTGGCGAAATCGCATCGATCCGCCGTGCCGCCGAAATAGCTGAGTCGGCGCTTTCTACAATTGCAAGCGTAATGGACACCGACTGGACGGAAGAAAAAACTGCTGCCGAGTTGGAAATTTGTTGCCGCGAAAACGGATCACAAGGCCCGTCGTTTCCGACCATTGTTCTCTTTGGCGAGAGAAGTGCATTGCCACACGGTGTGCCGGGCAGTCGCAATCTGTCAAGCGGAGATTTTGTGCTTGTCGATTTTGGTTGCATGGTCAATGGCTTCTGTTCCGACATGACCCGCACCTTCGTTTTCGGAAAATCATCTAAACGTCAGAAAGAAATTCATCGCATTGTTCTCGAAGCTCACGATCTTGCTCTTGAGAAAGTTGCGGCCGGAGTTCCGTGTTCTTCGGTTGACAAAGCGGCAAGAAAACATATTGAAGCTGCTGGTTACGGATCGAACTTCGGACATGGCACCGGTCACGGTGTCGGCAGACTGATCCACGAGGTGCCGAGGGTCGGCAGGAAAATCAAGAATCATCCCGACCAGATTCTCGAAAGCGGAATGGTCGTCACCGTCGAACCCGGCATATATATAGAAGGTTTCGGTGGTGTGCGCATTGAAGATATGGTGGCGGTGAACGACGATGGCTGCACCTTGCTGACATCGTTTCCGCGCGGCCTGGACATCTAAGGAACATCGGGGAAATCATGATTGACATGAATGTCGTTTTCAGAGCGATGATGGAGCGTGAAGCCTCCGATCTTCACATGCGTGTCGGTTGTCCTCCGGTGCTTCGCATCAACGGCGTTCTCTATGCAGCAAACGTTCCGCCGATGTCGCTCGACGATATAAAGGCCGTGCTAGATTTCATTCTCACCGAGGAACAACGCGCCACTTATGCGCGCGAATACGAACTTGACTGCGGCTTCGGACTTGCATCTGTCGGACGTTTCCGCGTGAACGTATTCTCGCAGCGCGGAACACCGGCACTTGCGATCCGTGCTATCCGTACGGTGGTTCCGCTGTTCACAACGCTCAATCTGCCTGAAGTGATTCTCGATATAGCACAGAAAAACCGTGGACTGATTCTCGTGACCGGCACAACCGGCTCCGGCAAATCGACATTGCTTGCCTCCATGATCGACCACATAAACGAGACGAAGACCAGCAACATAATTACCATCGAAGATCCGATCGAATTTCTTTTCAAGGATAAGAAGAGTTCCATTGCCCAGCGCGAAGTCGGTGCCGATACAAAGAGCTTTACCCGCGCACTCCGTGCCTGTTTCCGCGAGGATCCGAATCTGATCATGATCGGCGAAATCCGCGATGTCGAAACAATGGAAACCGCGCTTCAGGCATCCGACACCGGTCACCTTGTCCTGAGCACGCTCCACACGATGAACGCTGTCGAGACCATCACGCGAATCATTTCGTTCTTCCCGCCGCATCAGCATGAACAGGTCCGAATCATTTTGTCGAACGTGCTTGTGGCGGTCGTTTCGCTGCGCCTTGTCCCCTGCAAAGACGGGAAGGGCCGTGTTCCGGCGGCGGAGGTGCTCGTGAACAATGCGACAATTGCCGAATACATAATCGATCCGCTCAAGGCCCGACTGATCCCGCAGGCTATCGCCGATGGTTACACGCAATACGGTTCGCAGACCTTCGATCAGTCACTGTTCAGGTTGTACAAAGATGAGCGGATCACTTTGCAGACCGCGTTACAGTATGCAAATAACCCGGATGATTTCGAGCTGAAGGTTTCGGCCGGCGTCAGTGGAACTTCTGATCGTTGGTGATGCTCGTCACCGACAGGTGAATTGCCTTGCATGTATTTTGGCTGTGTTGTCCTTTCACTTCATGTGGCCACGCCGCAGAAAAATGGAGACATATATGAAGATTACGAGATTGATGGTTTTTGTGCCGTTGCTGGTGGCGTTTACTGTGTCGGCAGCTTCGGCGGAACTCGTGGCGAAGATTCGCCGCGTTGACGGATCGGCGAGCATTCTGCGCAAGGGCGGAGAGAAGTGGATGGATGCCAAAGTCGGTATGCCTCTCGCCGAGGGCGATCAGTTCTGCACCCGTTCGGAAAGCTTCGCAGAGATCCTTTATCATGACGGCGCGCTTGTCAGGCTCGATGAAAATTCCAAGATCACAATTGTCAAACTGACCGAAGGTAGCGCCAGCACATCGACACCGCTCGGCAACGTGTGGGTCAACGCGAAGAAGCTGGTAAATGGAAAGCGTGATTTCCAGCTCAGTTCACCAACTGCCACTGCTGCGATTCGCGGAACTGTTTTCCAGATGAAAGCGGCCGCTGATTCGTCGACGGATGTCAGCGTATATAACGGCAAAGTTGCTGTCGGCCCGAAGAAGAGTGACAGCGCATCTGCGCCGCCACCGGCTGACGATTTCGAGACAACCGGTCCTGAAGAAGTGCCGCCTCCATACGAAGTTTCGCTGGATCAATGGCGTATGATCGTAGCCGGCCAAGTGATTTCTATCCACAAAGATGGTTCGTTCTCCCAGAACAAAATTGATCCAGACAAGGCCAAGCACGACGCCTTCGTGAAGAAGAACGAAAGCCTCGATGCCACGTGGGAAAAGGAAAAATGATCTCTTTGCTTGACACGGTTTCTGCCGTTGCGGATATTAATGAACGGCGGCAGAATGAACAACCAGAATATTCGGGAGCGTTCAATGGTAAATACTACTAAACACGATCTGATTTCATCGGTGGCAAATTACACCGGTCTGACTCAGTCCGATACTCGCATTGTGGTGGAAGAGCTACTCGAAAGTATCGGTGTCATCCTCGAGTCGGAGGAATCTATTGAGATTCGTGGTTTCGGAACCTTCTATGTAAAGGAGCGCAAGCCGCGTCCTGCAAGAAATCCAAAAACCGGCGAAGTGGTTCCGCTCAAGCGTCGGGTGGTTCCCCTGTTCAAATATTCAAGCGAACTGAAGAGAAGCATTGCCGAAACTGCACAGGCGCGGTCATTGACTGAAGCTGTTGCATAGCGTCAGGTGATGAGATGCATTTCCGGTCGGCGGACATTTTTGTCCGCCTTTTTTGTTGACGTTATTGTTCCGAGGTAGATAGAATGCCCAAAACCTACGCAAGGTCGGTTGCATGAGAGCAAGAAGAATGGTCGCGACGGGAATAATGGCACTGGTGCCACTGTTCGACGCGGCGGGTCAGGGAATGAAACAGTCTATTGACGCTCCGGATTTCAAGGCGGAGTTGGCGGTCGGATTCAATTACGACTATCTGAAATCACCGTTACGGGTGAACTTCGATGAGCCGCGCGGGTATTTCGGGGTGAACATCCCGATCAAGTATACCCTTGATCAGAGTGTTACAAGCAGCCTGACCAGCAGTGCATCCGGGCAGTTCAACTCCGGTGACGATTTTGCGCCCAAGGCTTCTGCACGACAATACCCGAATACAACCATCCGTGTAGATGTGCCGATGCTCGGTGGCGTTGCTTCTTTTTCGAACATGCAGATGATGCACATGTCATACTCCAACGTCCTTGGCGAGCCGAATTTCACAATCGCTTCCGATCCCGGCGCACAGGTGAATCTGTTTATGCGCGGAATGGTGAGTGTTCCCCTCAATATTTCAATGGGCTGGGAGACAATGAATTTCGGTTATGCTTACGAAGTGAACAAGTGGCTTGAGCTTGCCTTCAACATGAGCAGAAATTCATTCGCTTTCGACATGAACGGTAAGGTTGACGTTGACATTGACGGATATGTCGATCCAGTTCTCAACGGCGTTGATATGGGGCAGAAGCCCCTTCAGTACAGTCTTCACAACACGATTGATGGTCACTATACACTTGTCCGCTGGACGCCAACTGTGGCTGCGCGCGTATGGCGTTTCAGTGTGATCGGGCGTTTCGGAATGAAGGCGGCGCAGGCGCATGGTTCCCTTGATGCCAAATATTCCGTTCCATTCTTCGTTGACCCTGAATCGTTCGGCATAACCGACAGCTTTAGCAACAGTCAGTATTTGGTCAACAACCTGAATCGGTTTCTGAACGGCGATGTCAACACAATGGAATATTCCACTACGAATAATCTTGTTTGGAAAATGCCCCATGCATTCACTATTGTTTTCGACATTGTACCAAACAAGCTGTTCATCTCATATACCAAAACCGTAGGAGAGCTTGGACTTGAGCTTTACGATCCTCATATAAAGCATCTTCTTGAAGGTGATACTTCGACACTGACGACAACCAACGACACTCTCGATATGCGGATTTCGGTAAAAACCGATCATTACATAATGCTTCATGGAAATTTCAACTATGCTTTTTTCAACCTCGGCGTGTATTCGATGGATGTTGACTTCCGCAACCAGACAAACATTCTTTCAAAAGCAGAAGGAAGCCATGCAGTGAAGCTTGGGAATGGAATAATGCTGCCGGTATTAAGTCTTGGCGCAACCGTTGGAAGCAAGATTCAGGTGCTTCTTGAGGCGGATGTACTTCCGCTCACTGCTTTGAAAGCCGGCATTATTTACAATTTCTGAAGCTCATGACAGGTGTTTAGTAAGAAAAGGAACTTTAATATGCGATTGAAACTCTTTGTCACAATGTGCCTGATTTTTACGGCTTCGGTCGTGGCATCCGTTCAGTCTTCTGCTGCTGTGCAGTCGACTCCGTATGTTCTGACGGATTTCCCACTGTCGATCGTTCCTCCAGATAGCGGGGTTTGGGTCAAGTGGACTGGGCTGTCTCGCACCGCGCTTGTTATTCCGGATTCAGGCACGATCTATTACTCCGGTGTTCCCGGCGGTGGCGTGATGTCGAAATACAAAGATTCTGTCACCGTTTTTGCAGTTGATACAGTTCCTGTGGGTTTTCAAAATAGCTATGTAGTCGAAAACAATGTCAATATCGTCAATCTCGACGGAACCCGCACAAGCCCGCTTCAACGAGGAATCAAATTCCGGCCCAAAGATCAGCACAACATGGGCGCCGGTATTTACTACTTCGTAGTCGCTCTTAAGGGTAAAACATCAAGAAATACCGACACGACACTTTTCTGGTCTGACGAGATGAAACTGATTGTTCGTGCTGATCAGGCATCTGTTCTATACAAACCAGATTCGATAATTACAGATGTGTCTCCGACGTTTACGTGGAGTGCGGTTCCCGGTGTTCCCTATTATCATATAATGGTTTCGGATAAGCCGTTTCAGATTGATTTGCAGAATAAAACCGTTAGCAACATGAGTGTTATCTGGGAAGCGATCACAAGTAGCACACAGATGACTTATGGTGCCCCCGATCCTTCAGGAACCATTACTGCAAATCCACCGCCGATCTCACCAGGAAAAACCTACAACTGGCTTGTTCTCGGAAACTACGGCAATGCGCCGGAATACAGCTCATTTACACCACTTCCGATTCCGAAAACATTCACGGTCAGCGGAACTACGCTCACTCCGCCAACGTTATATTGGCCATTGGACACGACACTTCGTCGGACAAAAGATTCGACAATTACATTCAAGTGGAAAAATACACGGACTGACTCCGTCAATACTTACAAAATTTACCTGTATACAAAATCATCAGATCTAAACGGCATCGACGCTCAACTTGTAGTCTGGAACGACGAAATCACGGCTGGCGCAATAGCGGGAGATACGGCGACTGCAACCATCAACGCAAAATCGACATTGAAGCGAAACACATACACATGGAAAGTCATCGCAGTTGACAAAAAGGGATTCGGCACAAGCGGACCGGAAGGTACGTTCAAATACGACGCGCCAACCGGAACGATTGTCGTCAATACCGCCGAACAGATTACCGTTGGCAACACTGTTGTTCAGAAATCTGTCGGACTTGTTGATCTAAAGATCGATGTTCTTGACGGTTCCATGGAAGCTCCGTTGCTCTTTTATACCGATGTCAACGGTTATCTTTCGAGAACACAACCGGCTGGCAGATACAAACTGACAATGGAGAAGACCGGTTTTCTTCCGACAGAGCAGACGGTGACAATTACCGACAGTAACACCACTACCATCACTGCCTTCATGAAACGGCCTGATGCCTCTGTATTTGGCAAGGTCGTTGATGATGCAGGGCAGCCTGTAGGCTTGGCAATCGTGCAGGGCGTTTCAGACAATGGCGACAGTGTTTCAGTTCAGACAGATCCTAAAGGTGGATATGTGCTTAGTTGTGCCGAAGCTTCGTGGCATATATGGGCCGAAAAGATGGGATATGATAATTCGGCAGTTCGTGATACATTTGTGACTTTCGGCGAAAATGTTGATATGACGAGAGCTCTTGTCATCAAACACAACAATGTTTCTGTCTATGGGCAGGTTAAAAATGGCAGCGGCGTGTCTATAAACGGTGCAACTGTTGATTTGTACTCCGGCGACCAATTGATTTCGGAAATCCCTTCAACGCCGTCCGACGGATCTTACTCATTTGTGATGAGCCCGGGAACATACACGCTGAAGGCATACAAAATTGGATTTACATCGTATCAGGCAACATTTTCGGTAACCAGCAACACGCAGAGGAATATCTCCCTCAGTTCCGGCGCTGCGCTTATCCGTGGTTATGTAATCGGTAAATCTTGGGATGGCCGCAAATATGTTTTCGCACCCATAACAAATGCCACTGTTGTTTTGGCCGACACGCTTGGCGATACCGTTTCCGGAACAACAGACAAAACATATGGAAAATTCGGCATAAGCATTGCCGGCGGCCGCAAATATTCAGTGTATGCATTCGCAAACGGATTTGACACATCGACACTGGCTACGTTGAGTCCGGCTCTTGGCGCAACATTGAATACAACCGACACGATTCTGTCCTTCGCGGTTTTTACAGGGCATGCTTCGATTCCAGGAGTTGGAGTGGCGGCCAATGTAAGCGTTACTTTGGCCGACTCGGTTACCGGTCAGGTCGTTGCATCGTCGAAAACAGATGCACTCGGATTTTACCAGATCGGATCCATTCCAGATGGCCTTTACTCCGTGACCGCTGGTCGTGTGGGACTCGTTCTTGACAGTGTAATGCTGAAGGATTCTTCCGGTGCCCTGAAAAAAGGAAGCACTTTGGTTGTTCAGAACGGAATAGTCAAGGCGGATAACGGCACGGGGCCGAGGTTGATCGATTCGGTGAATATCGTGGTTAGCCCGGGCAGCAAGAGCGTTACATGGTTTGGCACGCATGATGGTGTTGTGGTTCCTGGTCGCGTGAAGGTTTCCATTCCTTTCGATAAGTCAATTGCAGCCGGTTTGGCAATAGACAGTGTTGGTATCGGTACATATCAGATTGGTATCACGCCGTCATCGGACTCTCTTGTTGATTGCAGCCGTCATTCCTATACAATAGTTGATAGTCCTGATTCGATATTCAAGGACACCGTCGATCTTCCGTTTGTCCATCACAGATCAGATACAACAAGAATGATCGCTGGAACAGTTTCTTGTACATTGAGCATCGCAAAGGGTGTTGTTGCAGACAGCATAAGTATGTACTATCGCGATATCGGCGCTTCAAAATGGCAGTTGACAAGTGTGCCGGACACGGTCATAAAGGGAACAACGGCATCACGCTATGTGTTCAAGATTCCGTATTCGGCGGATGGAAGCCAGATGCTTTACTGGTTCAGAATATTGAAAGGTGCCGATGTTTACGGCAGTTCGTTCCGAACGTATCAGACTTACGTCAGTCCCGACACTTCTGTGCTATCGAAGATAGAAATCACGCCGTCTTCCGACGATACTATAACCTATCCGGCTCGCAGTACTGTCAATCTGGTATTCAGGGGATATTTCGGAACAAAGTTCCAGCGGGTAAAGAGTTTCAAGCCGAGCGATGTTGTTTGGACATTTGACTCTGCGTTTGGATGTTCTACCGGACAGGTGTTGGCAGATTCAGAGGGTGTACATGTCGTTGTGTCAACATTGAACGGAACTGGAAAATCCTTTGTGCGGCTTCGCGGAACCCTTGCAAAAGCATCGCCATACAAGGTGGCATCAAGTCTTGCTTCGTATTGCATCGTTAAGTTCCGTATCTCCAAAAATGGACTCGACAGTATCGTGGTTCAGAGAATCAACAGCGATGGCAGAGCTTACATAACGACATCATCTGTTGACATCGGATCCTATGTCGCAACGGGTCTGGATTCGTCAGGTGGAACGGTTTCTGTTACTCCGACATGGTCGTTGATCCCTTCGAGCGCTGGAACCGTTTCTTCAAACGGAGTGTTTAGCCCATCGCCGACATTCTCTGGATACGCCAGAATTGTTGCCAACGCGTCCGGCATGACCGGCGAGTATAATCCTCAGGTCGGCAAGTATCTGTACGATCGTGGTCAGAAAGTGGTGTATATATTCCGCCACATCAACGACACGGTCAACACGGGAAATGGTTGCAAGGTCTATTTACCGGCGGGAGTTGTAGATTCGGGCCAGACGGCTTTGCTGCAGATCGAGCGTCCTTGGGTGAAAGACAACAAGCTGAATCTTGTGACGGCCAAAGGGCACGGCGCCGATTCCGCAAATCCGGGGCTCGACCTCGTTTCGGATGCTTACGATATTACCGAGCTGAACAATGTTCCGCTGAATGTCTCTTCATCCGACAGTATTAATGTTTCCATCGGTGTTCCCGCCCAGTTTGCAGAGGAAGCTAAATCGAGTCCCGACCATTTCGCCGTAGGTTTGTGGAGCCCGGACAGTATCCGTTGGAGCGCCTTGTCGAACTCCGAAATGTCTTCCGGAAACAGCAGTGTCGCCGTAAATACTACACATTTCTCCCGCTACGGTATGATGCGCTTCGCCAACAACGAAAAGGGTTCGTTGAGAATAAGCCCGAACCCGTTTTCGCCTTATGTAACACCGAGATTGGAATATGGTGCCGATGCCCAGAAAGGGACTTGCCTTCATGTTGCAGTTTCATCGAAGATGATTAACAACATCACGTTAAAGATCCAGATTTGCACATACGAAGGAACGATTGTGGCGTCGGCTGTCATGTATAACGCGGCAAGCAGTCAGGAATATTTCATCTGGTGGGACGGACGCGAGACATCGCGTGATGTGCAGCTCGGTAACGAAACCGGCCTGCCGTTGTTTATAGGAGATAATTCAGGACGGATGTGTCGTAACGGTCGTTATTTCGTGATAGTCACTATGGACGATTCGCATGATGTTATTCGCTACCGCAAAGAGCTCGTTCTCTTCAAGTGATCGGAGGCCCGGTGTGATCAGGTTTGTATATAGCGCAATTTTATCGGCAGTTCTTTTTTCTGCGGCAGTCACTGCGGAGGAAGCGAAAGAACTTCAAACCCGTGTCGGGATAATGGATCCCGAAGTCAATGGCGGCAGCGCCCAGTTGGTCAGCGCGTCTGTCGATGCCCTGAAGAAGAGCTTCACTGCCATGGGCGGTTACGACGTGAAAACCCAGCATGATATTGAAGAAGGCTTTGCTAACATCAAACAGAAGTTCCCCAAGACCTGTCGGGAACCCGGTTGCGTTGCCGCGATCGGCGAAGCCTTGTCTTACAATCGCATGGTTTTTGGAACGGTTGACAAAGGCGATAAAACCTACGGTGTTAGATTTACTCTTGTAGATGTCGAGACCAGAGCCGTTGTGGATCATGCAGAGGTTGAAGGTGACCCCGGAATGCCGCTTGAAAATGTTATCGATGCTGCCGTCAAGAGACTGCACGGTCAGCCGCTTGATAGCATCTCGAAAAATTATCATGTGTACTACGGTCGCGAAGTTCATAACAAGCGGGAGCTCGTTGTTACGGATGCTGTTTGTCTTGGAGCAGGAGCGGCGCTTTCAATTGCTAATTATGCCGTCAAAACAGGCGCTCATGTTGCCGGTATCAATGCCGACTATTCAGGCATGAAGAATGACAAACTTTCCGGAATAAACGCCGGTGCGGATGAAATAGCAATGTTCGCCCGCCCAGGCTCAATGGGCGAGTGCTATGTGGCGGCATCGGATGATGCCTATGGCATTTTCTTTAATCCTGCCGGACTTTCGTGGGTTGCCGGTCCTGAAGCGGCAATTGGCTACCAGTATCTTCCCGGCAGAGGCGCAGATCAGGCAGGCGTCAGCACCACTGCACTTTCCTTTGTCGACAAGGCAAGCAGGAATGTCGGTTTTGGAAACGGCATTTTCTACAGCGGTGATCACGAAGGCCTATATTATGAGATGTATTTTGTTTCGGGGATTTCATACAAGATCAATAAACTTCTGCCTTTTATGAGGCCGATTTCCGTCGGGGCCGATATAAAGATTATGGATAGTCGCACCGGAGGAACATCAACTGGGCTGGATGCTGTCGGAGGTACGTCGATTGGGTTGAATTGTGATGCCGGTTTGAAAACCGAATTGTCCGACAAGATCTGTTATGCACTTATGTTCAAAAATATTCCGATTTATCAGCGCTGGGAAAATCAATCAACAGGATATTCTTATGTCGAGAACCAGCCGACAGAACTGATCATGGGTGGAACATTCCAAGTGAATTATGCGACATTTCTGATTTGCGAAGGGTATATTCCGTTGTATTCGGATCAACCGTGGAAGTTTGCAGGTGGTGCCGAGAGAGTTTTCGGATCGGTTTTTGCGATCCGCGCCGGTGCAAAGAGAGAAGTCCGGACCGACGCGTCATGGAAACTTACCGCCGGTGTAGGCTTAACAGTAAGCAGAATTACATTTGATGCGTCATACCAGTACAATACGTTACAGTCAATGGCTCACGTGCTTAATTGCACATTCAGATGCAGATTCTGATAGAGATATTTCGCTTTGTTTATTGTGTTGTCTGCAACCGGCTTTCGGGAAATTTGGCGCTTAGATGCTCAGTTTAATGTTGATGTGCGAAAATGAGAGGGAGCTGCAGATCCTTTCAATGGCGTTTGACCAGATGGGAGTGCGCACCATAAAGTCACGGCCGAGTTACGACAATTACATAAAATCCCAGCAGTACAATCCCGACATAATTATCATCGAAATGCCTCGCATCAGTTCTGATCACCAGCATTTTACTGCGCTTGTCCGAAAGCACAAGAAAACAAAAAATATTCCTATAATAGGATTTGGTACAGCACTGAACGGGTCCGAACTTCGTGGGATGATCCAGAACGGGATGACCGATTATCTTACTCGTCCCCTCAAATTTTCGGTGCTGATAAAACTCGCTGAAAAATATCTCGCTCCGTTCAAGAAGTCCTTTCATTCGGAAGGGGATTCAGGTGTCAGTGAGGCCAGTCAGAAAGAGATTGATGTCGATTTAATTCTCAATCCCGAAACACTTCCGATGCAGAAGATTCAGCTTGTTGTAAAGCATGTCGGAAGTCTTATGGCTTTTCCGTTTACGGTGGCAAAAATTCTCAAACTTACTGAAAGTAGCAAGTCGGGCGCTGGTGATCTCGCAAAGGTTACCGAAGCTGATCCGGTTATCGCCACTACAATACTTAAAATCAGCAATACCGTTTTTTTTGCAAGTACGGCAAGGCGGATAAGCTCAATCAAGGATGCAATCGTCCGAATCGGGTTTCGCGAAACCAAGCACATTTCTATGTCGATGATGGTGATGGACATATTTGATTCGGCAAACCGGAGCCTCGGATTTTCACGTGTGGAATTCTGGAAACATTCCCTTGCAACCGCAATAATTGCCGAAATGCTGGCCAAGCAGGTCGGCGGCATCAATGTGGAAGAAGTATTTCTCGCCGGTCTTCTTCATGACTTCGGAATAATTTTGTTTGATGAATTTTATCCCACGATTTTCGAGAAGATTTTGGAAAGTGCTACCAATTCCGGTGAGCGTTTTATTACCAGTGAGCTGGATCTTCTCAAGATTTCCCACAATGATGTGGTGAAAGAGTTGTTCACCGCATGGAAACTTCCTGATCCGGTGACTAACTCAATTGCGCTACACTACAACATTGTCGATGAAGAAAAGCCGTCGTACTCCTCCGATGAGAAAACCGCACTTTGCATATCACTTGGGAATTTGCTTGCAAAGTGTTGTGATGTAGGTGCTTCGTGTGACAAATATGTTCCCTATGTTCCAAACTGGGCCTTTCAGCAGGTCAAAATGTCTGCTGGGCTTACCAAGAATTTTGTTGAGAGTGTTGATCGCGAACTTGACTTGTACCGGCAGTTCCTCGCTATAGAAAATGTCGCTCCGGGTGGATCCGGTGGTGTCTCATACAAAATCGGTCTGCTTGTAACCGGCGGGCAGATATTTGCTCCAGCAGAGCATTATCTAATCGCTCAGGGGCACATAGTTTCAAGAATCCCGTCGCTGGCAGTGCTTCCGGAGCAGGATGGAAAGTTTGACATTGTTCTGATCTATGCCGACCCTACGCTTGAGCTTGGGGCCGTGGAGATATTGCTTAATGTTTCTGCGGCTTCCGACGAAGAAGGAACAGAAAAAAAGCCTCTACCGGTTATCGTTCTTGCCGACGAAACAACTCCTCAGTGGCTTATGCCTGTAAATTATAAACGCCTTTCGATAATGCCCAAATCTGGCGACCTTCGAAATTTTGACAAGAATCTGGCCATAATCCTTGATGAAGGCCAGAATATTTCCTTGCCAGGCACACATTGATGCGACGGGTTTCGGTGCGTTGTATTATTTTAAATCTGATAATCATCGAGGAGAAATTATGATACGTGCTGCTTGTGCTTTGGTATTGGCGCTTCTGGTTTTGGTCGCCGGATGTGGAAAAAAGAAAGATGCCTACAATTCTAATTCATCGGTACAGGTCGCCGGTACTGCGTCCACAGAGCGTAATGCGCAGCCTCAGCACAAGGACTCCGCTGACATATTCGATGAGTTTTACAACGACAACAAATCCAAGAATCAGGGCGCGACTACTCCGTTGCAGAGTTCCGTTCCTGCTCCTGCAAAAAACGTCATTTCATCTGGTACTTCGGTTGCCGTTTCCGGCAATGCAAGTGTGAACGACATTGACCCGAACGGTCGGTATGTGGTTCAGGTTGCATGTGAAAAAACAAAGGATCTTGCCGATGTCATTGTCATGAAACTCAAGGCCAAAGGGATTCCGGCCTTTGTTTCCGAGGTGGTTAATCCTACGTCCCAGCTTATTGGCACTTATTACAGGGTAAGGGTCGGTGGTTTTTCAGGGATCAGCGTTGCCAATGCTTTCCGCCACAAATTCCTTGATCCTGAAGGCTATCCATCATGGGTAGGTACGAAAGATGATGCCGGCAACGGCGGAATAGGTATAGTCGGAACCAAAGAGCCTGAATCTGCAAAGACGGTTGCTGAACCGGCGCCTGCAGCAAAGCCTGCTCCGGTTTCGGAGCCGCCTGCAAGCCAGGCACCTCCGCCAGTTGAAGCTTCAGCGGCACCCGTAACGCAAGGCACCGTAACTTCTGCGGCGTCTTCCCCGCCGCCAGCCGCCGCTACAGCTCCTGCGGAACAAGCGGCTGCTCAGCAGGCACCCGCAACAGCACCGGTAAGTCCTGCGGCTACAACGCCGACAGCAAGTCCTGCCAAACAGCCTGCTGTTAGCGATTCGACCTGGTAATCAGCTTTGGTTTCTCGTTGATTTCCACAGAAAGAAACCCACGATCGCGATAGTGCAAAGCGGCGATACCCAGCTTTTCACTTCTACGCCGAACGCCTCGGCGAGCATTATCGTGCCGAGGATTCCTATGGAGTACATTGCCCCGTTTTGAAGCAGTGGGTACGATGCGATTTTTCCCGAATTTTTCACAGTGAGTTCCCTGACTACCCAGGCACCGATTCCATTGCCGACAAGGATCAGCGGAACCGAGAGTGTGAATGCGAACGCCCCAATCACGCCGTCAATAGAAAATGAAGCGTCGATAATCTGGAGAAACATTATCTTGCCGAAGTCAGAAATGGCAGTTGTTCCATCGGTGAGTTCGGCTTCTTTTTTCTCCGCAGCCATTCTCACGCTGTGAACTGCAAAAAAGGCTGCGGTACCTATTGCTGCTGCCGCGATTAAACCGAGATGTCCGAGCTCGGCAGCAACAAAAGACATCGCCGAAAATACTGCCACACAAGAAACCGGAAACACAAATCGAAGCATGCTGGATGCACCTTGCGTCCGGTTGCCGGACAGCATGAAGCGTTCGTCCATAAACCATTGCAGAAAAAGGCAGACGAGAAAGATTCCGCCGCCGCAGAGAAGGATCGGCGACTGCTCTCTAAGCGCTTGCGCTACACGCGGATCGCTGCTGAATGCCGCAGTGAGTGAACCTATCGGGCCAAGCGACGGCATCGCGGCCCACGCGACAATCCACGGAAGAAGTCCGCGTACCAGTACCACCGCAAAAAAAAGCCCCCAGGTCAGGAACCAGCGGCGGGCACGCAAAGTCATCGTTTCGAGAACCTGTGCGTTAATAATCGCGTTGTCGATGGAGCTGATTATTTCGAAGAGCGTAAGTCCGACAATCGTCAAAAGTACCGATGTGACAGCCACAGGAAATCCTTGTTGTGTTGAGTCTGGAATATAAATTACCAGACAATGAAAAGTTCATTCGCTGCTGTGTGTAAAGTTCCTTTAATTGTCTTTATGATGATTGTTTCTGCCGGTGCGGTTACGGTAAAGCTACATGGCTTTGTTCCGCCAGGAATCGATGCAGGACTCGTCGGCGTTGAATACCGGCGGCTTTATGCCGAGCTTTCGCCAGACATCGCCAATGACACTTCGCCTGTGCATGTGGTTTTTTATCTCACGCATCACAGCAACCCTGAGTCGGGAATGCTTCCGGAGTGGGGCGGCGGTGGAGCGATTGGCAATGACAGTATCATCATGCCTGTTGACCGTCAGCCAATCCTCGGAATAGATATTGGGCAGATTCTTGTTCACGAGTTATCGCATATCATTCTCAACAGAGCCGGTCGGGATGCCGTGCGGTTTCCAAGGTGGTTTCATGAGGGTGTGGCAATGGCGCTTTCCGGCGATGTTTCCGATCGGGATAGATATGCTTTGTCGAAGGCGGTTTTTTCCGGCTCGCTCTTGCACCTTCAGGATGTTGCCGATGTCAATTCGTTCCCAGAATTTCGTGCGGAGCTTGCCTACGCTCAAAGCCGGGAAACCGTTCGCTGGCTTATCGACACCTATGGCATCAGCATTTTGTCGGAGATTGTCGATTCATCGGTGGCATATCGGTCATTTCCTGCCGGATTTGAAAAGTGCCTCGGCTTGACACAGAGGGAATTTGACATAAGGGCAATTGACCACATTTCGCAATCGCAGGGCCGATTTTACTGGATGCTTGACGATTATCTCGGATGGTTGTTGTTCGCAGTTTTCTCGTTGCTTTCGTCGGCAGTTGTACTGTTCAAGCGAAGCAGGAGGAAATTGGAAGACGAAGATGAAACGATTCCCGACGTCGTTGAAAATGAACCTGAAGATGATGACGAATCGGAAGAAGACGGTGAGGCAGAGTTCAATGGCTATGCAGATCAAATCGGTTTAGAGGATGATGAAGATGAATACGACATCGAAGACTTGCGACCTTTTGATGACGACGATGGTGGAGAGGAATTCTGCGACGAGGTCGACGACTGGGACGATGAAGGGCAGGATGG